>DASVMC010000001.1:0-4602 GCA_036384555.1 Niabella sp.
GAAGAAGTGGTAACGGTTAAAAAAGAAAGCAGTAATGAAGTGGCAGCAGATGATGACGATGTGGTAAAACGGATAAAAGAACTGCTGGAAAATTATGTAAAACCTGCTGTCGAAATGGATGGCGGTGCGATCCAGTTCCGCAGCTATAACGACGGGGTCGTGAACCTGATGATGCAGGGAAGCTGCAGCGGATGCCCGTCTTCCATGATCACCTTAAAAGCCGGAATTGAGGGCATGATGAAGCGGATGATCCCCGAAGTGAAGGAAGTAGTGGCAGAGGCAGAATAATTTCAGCAGCAGAAGTAATAAATTTGTGAGCGTTATCAGTTACTGGTAACGCTTTTTTAATGCGTTTACTACAGGTTCTATATACGGTTATCCTCTTATGCTGCAGTTGTGCTTATACGAAGAACCCGCTGCGCAGGGAAACCCATTTGTTACAAAGAGGTAAAATAACAGATACAACTTCGTATGTATATGAGCTGCCTTATCCAAAAGGTGTTACGCATACGCTGGTACAGGGTTATTTCACTCATTTTACTCATAAACGCCGCGCCGCGCTCGATTTTAAAATGCCTGTAGGCAGTGCTGTTTGCGCGGCAAGGGACGGAATTGTAATGAAAACCAAGAGCGATGGTAACAGGGGTGGTATTCAGAGCGCAGATCGCCGGCATGCCAATTATGTCGTTATCCGGCATGCAGACAGCAGCTATGCCGGTTATTGGCATTTACAGAGAAACGGCGTACTGGTCAATACAGGTGATACTGTAAAAGCAGGTCAGCTGATCGCCCGCAGCGGTAATACCGGGTACACGTATTTTCCTCATTTGCATTTTATTGTATGGGCTTTTGATAAAAATGGCCGTTTCATACAGGTCCCCGCACGCTTCCGTACAAAGAATGGTTTTAAGTATTTAAGGGCCATCCGGCGGTACACAAACCCGTAAACAGTTTCCTGGTTTATTTTTTGCATTGAATTATGCTTTACATTCGCTGCCATTTTTCCGTTATTCCCGGAATCTGCATCAAAAATGAAAACCTGGTAGGAATGCTTAAAAAAATAGTGGTAATAGGACCGGAAAGTACCGGTAAAAGCAGTTTGTGCGAAGCCCTGGCAGAGCATTATAAAACAATATGGTGCCCTGAATATGCCAGGGAATATTTATTAAAAAACGGCAAGGAGTATAATTATGAGGCCCTGTTGACCGTTGCAAAAGGGCAGGTTGCACTGGAAGAGCAATACATCAGGACGGCGTATAATAATAATTTTTCCGGTCTCTTTATTGATACAGATATGTATGTGATGAAAGTGTGGTGCGAATTTGTGTTTGGAAAATGCCATACATTTATTCTGAATGAGATTGTGAGCAGGAAATACGATCTGTACCTGCTTTGTAATACGGATCTGCCCTGGGTAAAGGATGAGTTGAGGGAATATCCCGACTTTAAAACGCGGGAGCAGTTATTTCAAATGTACAAATCCCTGCTTATAGATCAGGGTACGCCCTGGGCGGAAATAAGAGGCGTGGGAAATGAGCGGCTGGAAACCGCGATCAGAGCTGTGGATCCTTTACTCCGTAAATAATAATTTTTTAACTGTGTGTAACCCATTTGTTAACCGGATTATATACTTTTGCGGCCAATCAGAATTTAAAATAATAACTATGAAAAAAACCTTTTTATCTGTTGCGCTCCTTGCAGCCTTAAGCACTACATCCTTTGCACAATTCAAGATCAACGCTAAAGCAGTAAGCGCCGCAAGCAAAGGCGTAAAAGCCGCAACCTTCAGCGATGCGGATGCTGCAAAGCTGGCTAAAGAAGCAGTAGACTGGATGGATGCCAACAACCCTGTTGCAAAAGAAGATGACCCTTATGCGATCCGGCTGAACAAAATTTTTGCAAAGCATAAAACGGAGGACGGGCTGGCGCTTAATTATAAGGTGTACCTGGTAAAAGATATCAACGCATTTGCCTGTGCTGACGGAAGCATCCGCGTGTTTGCCGCTTTGATGGATTTGATGACAGATGATGAAATTCTTTCTGTAATCGGTCATGAAATTGGGCATGTTAAAAATAAAGATACCCGTGATGCGATCAGAGCCGCCTACCAAAGAGCTGCTGTTACAGATGCCGCATCATCACAATCGGGTATTGCCGCCCAGCTTACAGAAAGCCAGTTAGGCCAGTTTGCCAATGCCTTCCTGGAATCAAAATACAGCCGTAAGCAGGAAAGCGAGGCAGATGATTATGGCTACGATTTTTTGAAAAGAAACGGGTACGATGTAATGGCAATGGCAGGCGCCTTTAACAAGCTGGCAGACCTGAGCTCAGGAGCCCAGGCCAGTAACACACAGAAAATGCTTAGCAGTCACCCGGACAGCAAAGACCGGGCACAAAAGGTTATTGAAAAAGCAAAAAAGGACGGCCTGTACAAGAACTGATCATCTACCGATAGCGGCTATAAATTGTTAAAAGCGATCAATCAATCTGATCGCTTTTTTTATATATATCATTGATTGTTACTCCGGTAATTACGTGCTCAGCATCTCCTCTCTAAATGCTTTATCTCTTTTTTTACAGGCTCCGTCTTTAAATTCAGGCAGTTCATCGAATAAATCTTAATACCGTTTTTTACGGTGCTAATTTTACATCGGTTTAGAGGGCTTAAGAGTGGGCTACCGGATCTTTCTAGATCATAGTATGCCCCTCTTATTTTTTTATACCTACCGGAAAAGTTCAGCATGCTGGTATAAAAAAAATCCCGCCGGCAGCTGCTGACAGGATTTTTGATCTCTTTACAAGAAAAGGTTATTCTTCTATTTTTTCGTCTTCCAGTTTTGATACCACATCAGGGGCTACCTTCCGCATCGGGTTCTGGCGTTGTTCCGTATATTCTTTTCGCTGACTGATAACGTCTGCACAGAAATAAACTGCCTGTAAAAAGGAGCTTGCATCTGCCTGGTCTTTTCCAGCGATATCAAATGCCACGCCATGATCAGGAGATGTGCGGACAATATCCAGCCCTGCTGTGTAATTCACTCCTTCTCCCTGTGCCAATGATTTAAAAGGGATCAGTCCCTGATCATGATACATAGCCAGGACCGCATCAAATTTTGAATACTGACCGCGTGCAAAGAAAGCGTCTGCGCTATAAGGACCAACGGCCAGGATACCATTGTTTTTAGCCTGTTTGATCGCCGGTGCTATGATGGTTTGCTCTTCATTGCCTACCAGGCCCTCATCTCCTGCATGCGGATTTAGTCCCAATACTGCGATCCGGGGCTTGCTGATGCCAAAATCTTTTTGCAGGCTGCTGTTCAGCAGCATCAGTTTGCTTAAAATGGCCTCGCCTGTAATGTGCCGGGCAACTTCACTTATGGGTACGTGTTCGGTAACCAGGGCAACGCGCATGTTTTCTGCACAGAGCATCATTACAACATCCCTGGCTTGAAAGCTATCCTTTAAAAAAGGAGTATGTCCGGTATAAGAAAAGCTTTCTGACTGCACATTTGCTTTATGGATAGGAGCTGTAACCAACCCTTCTATCTTTTTTTCTTTTAGAGCCGCTATTGCTGCCTGAAGTGAGGATACTGCATAACGGCCTCCCGTTTCATTCAGCGCACCGGGCGTGATATTTACATCTTCATCCCAGCAGTTAAAAATAGTTACCTGCTTGGGGTTGATCTTATCCAGTTCCTTGGTATGATAAAAGCTGAAACTGCTTTCCGGAACGGTTTTCCGGTAAAAGTTCACTATTTTGTTGCTGGCAAAAACCACCGGAGTACAGATATCCAGTAACCGTTGGTCAGAAAAGGCCTTAATGACCAGTTCTATACCAATTCCATTAATATCCCCGCTGCTGATGCCAATAACAGGCTTGTGTTTATGTGTCATAAAAAACTATCACTGATAAAGCGGTGAATTTACAATAAAATATCGGGAACACATGTGGTGAGTGCATCTGCAATCAAAAATGCATCGGGTGGGAAATGGACCAGCCTGTCAGAGGCCTGCCCTGCGGTAATGCGATGATACTGAACAACGGAGGCGTTTATCAAAGTGCTACAAAGCTGTAGGTAAGCGTAGTACTGTAGGTGCCCGCCGGTTTGCCAAGTACCTGGGGCACTTTATCAGCTGCAATACTGTATTTGAGGCCGACCTGTTTATCAATAACCGGTGCAGCTGCGGATATGATTTTCTGGGAAGTTGCTGAGAGCGTTACAGGAGATACAGCAGGGTCGCCGGTACTTGAGGCAACAGAAATACAACCTACCGGAATTGAGTTACTGCCGTTAACTAGGTTTGAGGATGCTGCTTTTACGTATACGTCATAAGCGGTCGTTTTGCTAACCGTAAGCGCATTGTTTAAATTAATGGAAATACCGTTTGTATAGTCATTCAGGTTATTGAAAGACATTGTTACATCGCTGTTGTTAACGAGCAGTTCGCCCAGATCAGCTACATTAATAACAAGCGTAGGAGCCTGCTGTACAGCAGCGGCCTGAGGAATGGCACCGGCATCAAACGCTTCGTAATTCAATGTAGTAGTATAGGTGCCCTTTTGTATAAAACCGGTCTTAAGGTTGGCCGGGGTTATACTAT
>DASVMC010000002.1:0-3669 GCA_036384555.1 Niabella sp.
AAAACTTACTATTTATTAAATAATTTTAATAATAAAACCTGTCTTATATCCTATTACTACAGAAACTGAAGTCAGGGTGAACAAAAGGATCGTTATGGCGTATTACTGTTTTAATTGTTATAATTGTAAACTTAAAGATTGTTGAATGAGTGCATTAGCTGATATTTTCGCGCCTTTAAAGTCAGACTTTATAACCAATAATGCCGTCTTGTATAAAACGGTTCTGCTCAAAAGGGATCTGTTATCCTATTTTATAGATTACGATAAAGGGACTATTGCGGAGCTCTCCCAGGCCACCAAAACGAGCATTCCCAAGGTTAACGAAACCATCAATGAACTCATCTCAGAAAATCTGGTACTGGATCATGGCAAGGTCGTTAACGTAGTTGGCAGAAAACCCAATCTCTATGGCTTAAATCCTAATTGTGCCTATCTCCTTTCTGTTGAGGTCAACCGGAATAACCTCAACATCGCCATTTTAAATTTTGCAAATGAAATCGTGCATATTGAACGGGATATTGCCTTTCTATTGCAAAATACACCTGCCTGTTTTGAATCCTTATGTCATCAAATCGATCTGTTCATTGAAAAATACGCTCATGAGCGGCATAACATTGTGAGCCTGGGCCTCAATCTTACCGGCCGGGTCAATCATGCTACCGGGAACAGCTTCAGCTATTTTGATTTTCATAATATCCCTTTGAGAGATGTATTGACAAAACGTTTCGGCATCTCAAGCTATATCGAAAATGATACCCGGGCAATGGCTTTTGGGGAATATGCCAAGGGCGTGGTGGCGGATGAGCAAAATGTCCTCTTTATCAATCTGGATGATGGTATTGGCATGGGGATCATCATCAATGGGAATTTATACTCCGGAAAATCGGGGTTTGCGGGTGAGTTCGGGCATATGCCTTTCTTAAACAACGATATTATTTGTCATTGTGGTAAAAAGGGCTGTTTAGAAACCGAAGCTTCGGGCGTAGCCCTGGTACAACAAATGAAAGAAGCATTGCAACAAGGTATTTCTTCATCTATTACCGGTAAAGTAGATACTATTGAGCATTTAAAATTGCAGCATATTGTAAATGCAGCAAAACATGACGATACCCTGGCTATTGAATTGCTTTCCAAAGCAGGCGAAAAAATAGGAAAGGGAATTGCCATCCTGCTTAATTTATTCAACCCGGAACTGGTCGTTTTAGGGGGTAAGATCTCGACGACCGGCTCTATTATCCTGCTGCCTGTCCTCTCTGCTATTAACAAGTTCTCGTTAAACTTTGTCAACACCGATACCTCTTTTAAAATTTCGACACTGGGGGAAGATGCCGGCCTGATCGGAACAAGCCTCCTGATGCGGAACCGTTTATTAGACCTGACTTAACAGGACGCATCCGGCTTTTAGGCTTGCTGTTTTATTCTATTATTTATGTTCAATTATAACAGCTACCGGCCTATTACCGGAACCGGCCATTTGTCCGTCCGGAACGGAGCCAGCGGCAATCCTTTTACACTAAAAATAGTGCCGATCCCCGTATCTGAAAATCCATAACGCACCGCAACAGGATGAGGCACTTTTTTACTGCTTACTTCAATGATGTTGCCTTTTATGAGTGCTGTTGCCGGATAAAAGATACTGTCGGCGCCTGCTATCAGTAAAACGGAAGGTTGTGCGCCTTTTATGAGCAATCCGCCAGGAGCATCTGCAATTTCGAGCACGATTTTATCCTTCTGAATATGCCAGGCTTTTATTACAGGGCTTTTATAAATGATACCGGGCAACCGGTAATGATCGCCCAAAGCCCAGTTGGCGAGCCGCTTTCCTACATCATGCTTGTTGACCGGATGCACGTTGTGTACATCCGACGTAAGATCTGTTGTAACCACCATTCCTGTGTGCGGATATGAAGCACTCTCTGCCTGCGCTTCCCGTAATAAAGCGCCGGTATTTTCACGCGCATATTTATAGGGTGCGATCTGTACAAAGTAAAAAGGCATATTGTTGTGCCAGGTCTTCCGCCATGCATAGATCATTGCAGTAAACAACCGCCTGTATGCATAGGCATTAACCGTATTGTTTTCGCCCTGGTACCAGATAGTACCGGCCACACTAAAATTACTGATGGGTGCGATCATCCCATTATAGGCATACCCCGGCAAATTCGGGCACTGCCCATTGGCTTCAATTTTTACTGCCGCTGCTTTTAAAAAAGGATCACCGGTAATAACCGCTTCAGGTGTCCATACCTCTGCAGAAGTCCCGCCCCAGGCTGCTTCGATCAACCCGACAGGCACCTGCAACTCCTTATTGAGTTGCTTTCCAAAAAAATAAGCTGCCGCACTAAATGCCTTCAGGCTATTGCTGTCGCAGGTTTCCCAGTGCGCTTCACAATTTTTTTGTTGCGTGGCAGCAGTCCCCTTTGCGATCCGGAAAAAACGGATACCCGAATTAGCCGCAAGGGGTAACTCCTGCTGTATCTCTTTCAAGCCCCAGTTCCCACTCATTTCCATATTGCTCTGACCGGAGCAAACCCACACTTCGCCGATCATTACATTTGTAAGTGTGATGGTATTAGCGCCCTTCAGGATCAGCTGATAGGGTCCCCCGGCGGCAGGTGTATGAATTACCAGCTGCCAGTCGGCATTGCCATCTGTGGTCACTGCAGGATAGGTCTTCTGATCCCAGGAAGTGGTAACGCTGATCTGCTCTCCGGGTGCTCCCCATCCCCATAATTTCACATCGGATTGCTGCTGTAAAACCATATCATTACCAATCACATCAGGTAATCTTATTGTGCTCTTTGCATAAAACGACACCAGTAAAAACAAAAGGAGGCACCCTATGTACTTCATTAGTTTTCATTTAAGGTAAAACGTGGCAATATATAACTATAGACCTGATAGTCCATCTCACTCCAGGCACTCTTATTGGGAAAGGGTTTACCCGGATACAATTCCTTGTGATCAGGAATGAACCGGATCCGTACGCGTATGGCAGCGCAATCCTTTGTTAATGCTGCCGGTATCAGGAATTCATCATCCCGGAAATGACGACCGGAGGTTTTCACCACATACATACGGGAACCCAGCTCCTCTCTGGGTCTTGAGTCAACCCAGGTGTTGGCTCCTGCAAGATACCAGGTACCTGCCTTTTTCCAATCCGGCTCTTTTACGTTCTTATTATCAGAAACGGGAGCAACAGCTACTTCGGCTGTTTGGTTGGGATAACTGTAATCCAGTGTCCGGCGCAGCAGGACACCCTTATTGTCTTTCCGAATATGCACGGTAAATTCCGAGATACCATTTGTAACACGGCCGTCTTTGGTTTGTGCAGGGTAAATTTCTTTCCCGATCAGCGCTTTGTAGTCCGCCCGTTTTGAAAGGTCATAGCCCCACGCATGTGCAGGATATACATCCGGCCCCCATTCGTACCTGGAGGTGACCGGTTGCACCTCTGAAGCCCCGGGTGACCGGTATTGATGTACCTGCTCATCAGTGGTATTTCCAATATCCAGTGAATCTGTTTTTATTAAAGAAGGAGCCGGCAATCCGTACCAGTAACAAAGGCTTTCATAATGTTCCTCTGAAACATTTTCGCTGTGTTCAAAACGGATGACGGCCCGCTTACCAAACGGCATAAGGTCGGCCCACAAAAAGCGGTATGCCGAC
>DASVMC010000003.1:0-1513 GCA_036384555.1 Niabella sp.
TTCCCGGAACCATACGGGCATCCTTTGCCGTTTACAATACCATAGAGGAAATAGATCTTTTAACAGAAGGACTAAAAAAAGCCGTCAGCTTATTAAGATAAAGTCACCGGAGGCAACAGCATCAAAATGCGGGGTGTCCTCACCTTGCAAAGCATAAACAAGAACAGATGAGCAACGTCAGATCCATACCGGAAATAGAAGCAGAAATTGTAGACGAATTTTCCCTGTTTGATTCATGGGATGATAAATATGAATATATTATAGACCTGGGCAAAAAGCTGCAGCCGCTGGACGAACAGTACAAGAGAGAAGAGAATAAGGTAAAAGGCTGTCAGTCTACAGTATGGCTGGTAGCCGCTTATCAGGATGGAAAAATAATTTACAAGGCCGAGAGCGATGCCGTGATCGTAAAAGGACTTATCAGCATGCTGATCCGCGTCTTGTCTGATCATACGCCGGACGAGATTCTGGCAGCGGATATGGACTTTATCAATAAAATTGGTATGACCAGTCACCTGGCGCAAACAAGGTCTAACGGATTAAGGGCTATGGTAAAACAAATGAAGCATTACGCACTGGCCTTTAAGAGTTTGGATACCAGGCATTAAATAATAGGTGTCAGGTATTAGACAAGCGTATTCAGACAGCAATGGATAAAACCGGAATACAGACAGCTAAAAACCGAAATAGTAAGATATGGAACCGGATACTATTGAAGAAAAAGTAATAAAAGAACTTCAGACCGTTTTTGACCCGGAAATACCGGTAAATATATTTGAGCTTGGATTGATCTATAAGGTAGAAGTACTTGATGACAATTATGTAAAAATATTGATGACCCTTACAGCCCCCTCCTGCCCTGCGGCGCAAACATTGCCCGTAGAGGTAGATCAAAAGATCAGGGCTATTGAAGGGGTCAGCGATGTGGAGGTTACGATTACTTGGGATCCGCCATGGAATAAAAGTATGATGAGCGAAGCAGCTCAGTTAGAACTGGGCTTTTTATAAACAGAGCACAAACAGGAAGGGAGATTGAATAAATGAAAATTACCGCACAGGAAGAATATGGTTTAAGAATATTGATCCGGATTGCCTCCTGCAAAGAGGCAGAGGGACTGAGTATACCGCAATTGAGTGAAGCCGAAGGGCTTACCACGCATTATGTTGCCAAAATTACGCGGGTGCTCAGGATGGCCCATTTCATCCGCAGCACGCCGGGCAATAAAGGCGGATATGTGCTGGCCCGCCCGGCAGAAGCTATTATCATTAAAAATGTGCTGGAAACGCTTGGCGGTGCCCTGTTTGATGTCAGTTTTTGCGGCGCGCACAAAGGCAATATGCGTTTCTGTACCAATTCAGTGGATTGTTCTGCCCGTTCGTTGTGGCAAATATTGCAATTAACGATTGATAAGTTATTGATCCAGATCACTTTAAAAGACCTGATCAACAAGGAGGAAGTATCTGCTGTAAAATTCAACGGCCTTGTCCGCCAAAACCCCGTTTTATAAAGGCA
>DASVMC010000004.1:0-4641 GCA_036384555.1 Niabella sp.
GCTATGGCCGCTCATGTTCCGGTTATCTCTACCAATGCCGGCGGATTGTCGGAAGTAAATGTGGATGGGGTTACCGGTTTTTTGGCGGATGTGGGAGCTATTGCAGCGATGAGTGAAAAGGCATTGTATATTCTGCGGGAGGATGCTACTTTAAATCAATTTAAAGAGAATGCATTCAAACATGCCCAGGCATTTAATATTGATGTGATTATCCCTCAGTATGAGGCTATTTACCGTCGCTTTTGCAAGGATTGTTAAGCAGCTAAAAAAATCAGCCTTCAGGTATAAACTGTTTATAGCTGAAGACTGACCGCGGAAAGTTTCAGTGTCTTATAATTCTTTTAGCTTAAAGTTCTTCCATCTTACCTTAATACCGCCTCCGTCGTGGATCTGGAGCGCAATAAACCCGTTTGCCTGGCCGATCTTTTCATCTTTCAGGTGCACCATCTGGTGACCGTTCAGCCAGGTTGTTACTTCATCACCGACCACCTTGATGCGCATCGTGTTCCATGCTCCTTCTTTCAGCAATTTTTCATCTTCCGGCTTGGGTTTGATGAGCCAGCCACGGCCATAGGATTCGTAGATACCTGCTGTATTATGGTTAAGAGGTGCTACTTCTACCTGCCAGCCGCTGATTTTCACTCCTTCAATATCCGACCGGAAGAAAACGCCACTATTGCCGTTGGCTTCCTGTTTAAATTCCAGGGTCAGATCAAAGTTCTTATAGGATTTTTCAGTGGAGAGATATCCGTATTGTTTATCGGGCCCGCTTTCGCAAACGAGCTCTCCATGATCTACATACCATTTTTCAGTGCCATGTATCTTCCAGCCTGTAAGGTCTTTACCGTTGAAAAGGGGTGCCGCTTTTTTCTTTTGTGCATTTACTGAAAGGAGTACTGTGCAAAGCAGGAATAATAAGAAGCTTTTTTTCATTTTTTACGGGAGTTTAAATTTTTTACTAAGCGATCTGGGGTTCTAAAATACTCGAAAAAATCAGAAGCACCCTGAATTTGTTATTGTTTATTAAAGATGTTTACCGAAGATGAAAATGCTATAGATCGTTTAAAAGATAATTGCTATATATCTATGCAGTTAAATTTAAACGGGTTTAAAAGCAAGCTCCATCCGGAAAATACTTTTATGCTGCAATAGGAGGGTTTGGCACCTCAGATACTGGCCGTTTGTGTATTCTCTACCGCTACTACTTTTAATCGTTTCAATCCTGACGGCATTTTCCAGCTCACTTCGTCATCTGCTTTAAATCCAATAATGGCCGCTGCCATAGGAGTAAGGATGGAGATCCTGTTCTCCTGGATATCTGCTTCCGCCGGCATTACGATCTGAAAGCTGCGCTCTTTTTGTGTATCAATATCAAGAATGCGCACTTTGGACCCAATACGGATGTTGGTAGGTGGAAAAGCTTCGTTTTTTACGACGATAGCTCTGCTTAATTCATAAGCCAGTGTATTGTTTTTTTCTTCTGACCGTTTGTCCAGAACAACTATTTCTGTAAGTTTCTTATAATCCGATTCACAAAGAATCACCGGGTTACTGTTCGTGCTCATAATAATAAAAAATAAAAATGTTAGAAAATAGGAGGAGATGCAGGCAGCAAGCCGGACGATACTATAAAAGCCGTCCAGCCGGGTTTAAGAGAAAAACGTTAATATGTATGGTTTTTATGCCCATTTGCGAAGCGCTCTAAAGCTAAAATGCTTATCTAACAAAGATAAGAAGCCCTTGTTAGATAAGCCAAAGTATATTTATAACGATAAACCCGGAAAATAGTTTAAAAAACTGCTTTTTTATATTTTTTCAGCAATTATTCTCCCTGTAACAACTGCCGGTAAGCCTGGTGTACCGTTTCAAAGTCAAAGGAGGCAACCGTCTTGTCCATCAGTTGTCTGATTGCTGCTGTGCACAGGTTCTGGATACTGCCTTCATGCGGATCTTTTATTACAGTGTCTTCAGGCACTTTGTAGGTACCATCTTCTACGGATTTACCAACCTGTATATAGGCATCCCGGAAGGGAATACCCTGTAATACCAACTGATTGACCAGGTCCACGGTGAACAGGTATTTATATTTTTCATCCTTTAACAGGTCTGGCTTTACTTCAATATTGGACAACATTAATCCTGCCATTTCAATACAATCCTTTAGCGTCTGAAATGCAGGAAATAAATGTTCTTTTAGCAATTGCAGGTCCCTGTGATAGCCGGAAGGAAGGTTAGTGGTCATGATTGTAATTTCATTCGGCAATGCCTTTATCCTGTTACAATGAGACCGGATCAGTTCAAATACGTCCGGGTTCTTTTTGTGAGGCATAATGCTGCTCCCGGTGGTTAGTTCCGGCGGGAAACTGATAAAACTAAAATTCTGATTCAGGTACAAGGTCGCATCCATGCTCATCCGGGAAAGGGTATCCGCAATATTAGCCAAGGCCTGGGCTACCACCCGCTCCGCTTTTCCGCGACCCATTTGTGCATAGACTACATTAAAATTCAGTGTGGAAAAACCCAGCAGTTTTGTAGTTAATGTACGGTTTATGGGAAATGAGGAGCCATAACCCGCAGCAGAGCCTAACGGGTTCTTATTGATAACGTCATAGGCCGCTTTTAACGTTACCAGGTCATCTGTCAGGCTTTCAGCATAAGCGCCAAACCATAACCCGAAGGAAGAGGGCATAGCTAATTGCAAATGGGTATAGCCGGGTAGCAGATAGTCTTTATATCGCTCGCTCTGGGTTTGTAATAATTCAAAAAAGGGTATGACGGTTTTTACGATATTTTCAATTTCATTGCGCAGCAATAGCTTTAAGTCTACCAATACCTGGTCATTACGGCTGCGGGCGCTGTGTATCTTTTTGCCTGCCTCGCCAATACGTTGGGTCAGCAGTAATTCAACCTGGGAATGGATATCCTCAACGTCGTTTTGCAGTACAAAATCACCTTGCTGTATCTCAGCGTAAATAGAACGTAATTCTTTTTGCAGCTGTGCCAGTTCTTCCTTTCCCAGCAGGCCCACAGACTCCAGCATCTGGATATGTGCCAGGGAACCCAGTACATCAAAAGGAGCCAGGTACAGATCCATTTCGCGGTCTTTACCTACTGTAAAAGTTTCTACTTCTTTTAATGAGTCTGTATTTTTTTTCCAAAGTTTCATATTGAATTACGAAGTTAGATTTTTGAATTGAGAATTACCCTTTACGATTTTGTACTGTTATTATAGAGGCAACAACTATAGAAAGAATTTCATTCCCTTCTTCCAGATCCGATCAATTCTTTCTTTCAAACCGGAGTTGAATTCGACTAATAATTCAAGAAAATATAAGGTTTCATCAGCTTCTTCTTCGACAATTTTAAGCTTGTTAATAAAGTCAGCTGTTGATTTTGCCCTGCAAGCCGCTCGATAATTAGCCCCTGTTGAGCTTGAACTGCGAATGATTTGATTGCTATAATTTTATTAATAAGATTATAAGGCAAATCAACTGTGAGCCGGGCTACAGCAATAGAAAATCCTTTCGTTCTTCTCAGTAAAGCTTCTTTATCAAAGTTGCTCATAGGTATAAAAATTTAATGATTTATGGAAACGATGATTAATTCGTAACACATCATTCTTAATTCCTAATTTAAAACTACCCTTCCCACGATCTCAATATAATCTTTGATTCCGCCTTCTATTTCATGCAGGTAAATGTATTCGTCTGCGGTATGGCTCCGGGCAGAATCGCCGGGTCCCATTTTCAGTCCGGGAAACGGCATCAGCGCTTTATCGGAGGTGGTAGGCGAACCGTAAGTGGTTTTACCCATAGCTATGCCGGCCTGAACGATGGGGTGGTTCAGCGAAATAGAAGTGGAACGAAGGCGGGTAGACCTCGGTTTTACTTCGCTGGAAACGTTCTGACGAATAGCGTCCAGGATCTCTTCAAAGCTGTACAATTCATTCAGCCGTACATCCACCACATATTTGCAGGAAGAAGGCACTACGTTATGTTGCTTGTTCTCAGTTTCAATAACGGTACAGGTCATACGGCTGTCGCCCAGCAATTCCGATACTTTCTCGAAGCGGTATGAATGGAACCATTCAATGTCCTTAAGCGCTTTAATAATGGCATTTTCCCCCTCGTTACGGGCCGCGTGCCCCGCCTTTTCATGTGCGGTGCAATCCAGTACCATTAAGCCTCGTTCTGCCACAGCCATTTGCAATTTGGTGGGTTCGCCCACGATGGCGAAGTTTATGGGCGGAAGAATATTGACCGCAGCTTCAATGCCGTTGTAACCGGAGATCTCTTCCTCTGCACTGGCCACCAGCATCACATTGTATTTCAGGTTTTCTTTTTCGTAGTACTAGATAAAGGTAGCAATCAGTGATACGAGGCAACCGCCCGCATCATTGCTGCCCAGCCCAAATAATTTCCCGTCTTTTTCAATAGCTTTAAACGGGTCCAGCGTATATTTTGGATTGGGTTTTACCGTATCATGATGGGAATTCAACAGCAATGTTGGCTTAGCATCGTCAAAATATTTGTTCTTAGCAATGATGTTGTTCCCCAATCGTTTGATGGGAACCTGGTACTTGTCCAGATAAGCAATGATCAGTTCCGCAGTCTGGTCTTCTTCTTTACTGAAACTGGGAGT
>DASVMC010000005.1:0-3811 GCA_036384555.1 Niabella sp.
AGGAAAGGATATTTTACCCATTTTAGTTTAGGATGGTTCTCAAAATGCCGGGCAATTGCCAGCGCATTTTCAGAATGCCGTTGAATGCGTACATCCAGTGTTTCCAGGCTTTTTGAAAGTACCCAGGAATTGAACGGGGAAAGGGCTGGGCCGGTATTCCGGCAAAATAAATAAATATCATGGATCAGCTCTTTCCGGCCAACAACCACACCGCCCAAAACACGGCCCTGACCGTCCAGCCATTTGGTTGCGGAGTGAATGACCAGGTCGGCTCCAAAAGCAACCGGTGTTTGCAATACAGGTGTTGCAAAACAGTTGTCCACGTTATATATGATATTGTATTTTTTGGCCAGTTGTCCCACGGCTTCCAGGTCGATGAGCTCCAGCTGGGGGTTTGTTGGCGTTTCCAGATAGATCATCCGGGTATTGGGCTTTATAGCGGCCTCCCATGCTGCCAGATCGCCGGCAGGTACCAGGGTATACTCTATTCCGAAACGGGGCAGGAATTTTGTAACCACGGTATTTGTTCCTCCGAACATGGAGCTGCAGCATAATAAATGATCACCGGCTTTCAACAAGGCAAAAAAGGACATTGATACCGCTGCCATACCGCTGGCAACCGCAAAACCGGCTTCAGCGCCTTCCAGCAAAGCCATCTTATTGGCAAATTCATCTACATTAGGATTGCTGTAGCGGCTGTAAATATTGGCTTCTACCTCATCAGCAAAAGCTGCACGCATATCTTCAGCGGTGTTGAATGCAAAACTGCTGGTGAGGAACAGCGGGGCAGAATGTTCCATCTGAGCGGTTCTTTCCATTTGGGCCCGTACCGCCAATGTAGATGGATGTAATTTTCTATTACTCATTAATAAAAGTTCTTAAACTATAAAAAACGGATCAGCTTTTAGCGGAAGATAATCATGATAGATCATTCCGGTTAAAAACGGGTCAGGGTGTGCAAAGCTAAAGAAATGGATAAAATTATGCGTCGTGAATAATCACTTTTGTATGAATGGTCGCCCCTGCTTTAGTAAGCGTAACGGCTACGGAGCAGTATTTATTCATTGATATCTCTACAGCACGCTGTGCTTTTCCTTCATCTACTTTACCTGAAATTTCAAAAACCAGCTCAATATCCCTCCACAAAGAAGGTTCAACGCCCGCTTCTCTTTCCCCGGTTACCGTAACGGTATAATCCTTTATTTCCTGGCGCTGTTTCTTTAAAATACTAATTACATCAATACTTGCGCAACCGGCAAGGGCATTTAATAAAATCTGCATAGGGCGGGCACCGTATTCTGTTCCACCCATTGCCGGGTTGGTATCCAGTTTAATAACAGTACCATTTTCATTTACTGTATCAAATCCGTAATCGCCCTTCACCCTTTTTAATACAACCTTTGCCATCCTGTTTAATTTTAAGGAGCAAAATTATTCCAATTTCATCATCTTTCCTAATCAGTCAGTTCTAAATTGTCAATCAACCGCACATCACCCAAAAATGCGGCAGCCAAAGCGGTAAGCGGCAGATGGCCATCCCAGTCTATAACCTCTTCCAGATTGGTACTATTGACAATGGTAATATATTCTGTCCTGAACCCTTTTGCTGTTAGTTGTTGCCGGGCTTTGTCCAGTAACGGGGAGAGGTTGCCCTTGCTAAGATGCTCTTTTAAAAACTGCAGCGCATTATAAATAGCGGGTGCCTGCTCTAACTGCCGGGGCGTCAGTCTTGTATTTCTGCTGCTCATCGCCAGCATACTGGGCTCGCGCAGGGTAGGTACAATATTGAGGTGTATCTTTTGAAAACCGGGATTATTGCTGATCAGGTATTCAATAACTTTGGTTTGCTGCAGGTCTTTTTGTCCGAAAAAAACCTCGTCGGGCTTTATAATATCAAATAACCGGCTCACCACGTTGGCTACTCCCTGGAAATGACCCGGCCGGAATTTCCCTTCCAGTATAAATTCAATGGTACCCAGCTGCAGCTGTTTTTGAGCTGCTGTTCCTTCCGGGTAAATAGTAGCCTCATCCGGGTAAAACAGGGCATCACAGCTGTTTCTTAGGAGCAGATCGACATCTTTTTCAATTGTCCTGGGGTATTTTTCCAGGTCTTTTTTATCATTAAACTGGGTGGGATTAACGAATATGCTGCATACTACCACGTCGCATTTTTTACGGGCAGCCTGTAGAAGGCTGATATGCCCCCTGTGAAGGGCTCCCATAGTAGGAACAAAGCCTATTTTTTTGTTTTTTTTATGTAAAGCGGCAATAAAATGCTGAATATCATCCTTCTTTTTGAACAGAATCATCCTGCAAAATAGAATATTAGTATCAAATTATAAACCTGTTTGCCTATAATAATGTAACTTTGCACCCTTTAAAAGTTTCTAAGACATGTCAGCAAAGAAAAGAATCTTATTTATAGCCAATGAAATGTCACCCTATCTTGAATTGACAGAATTCTCTGAAACCGTTAATAAATTGGCAATTAAAGCCAACGATAACAATTTTGAGGTTCGTTGCATTATGCCCCGTTTCGGCAGTATCAATGAACGCCGCCATCGCTTGCATGAGGTAGTAAGGCTTTCAGGGATCAATGTAACGGTTGATAATGATGATATGCCATTGCAGATAAAGGTAGCTTCTTTACCAAGCGCCCGGCTACAGGTGTATTTTCTGGAGAATGAAGAATTATTTAAACGTAAGTTCCTTTTTCATGATGAAGACGATCAATGGTTTGAAGATAATGATTTAAGGACTGTTTTTTATTGCAAGGGAGCCCTGGAAACCGTTAAGAAATTTGGCTGGTCACCGGATGTGATCCATTGCAGCGGCTGGATGACGGGTTTAATTCCTTTCTATTTAAAGACCGTTTATAAAAGAGAGCCGGTTTTTGCACACAGCAAAATTGTGTATACCATCGGAGAAACCACTTTTAAAGAAAAACTGGGAAAAGGATTTATTTCCAAGGCCCTGATCCATCCTTCTCTAAAGGAAAAAGACCTGGAAGTGTTCAAAGACGGAACCAATACGGCCCTGATGCGCGGAGGCGCCACATTTTCTGACGCCATTACCTTCGGATCTGCGGATGTAGATAAAAAACTGGTTACGGAATTTTCGAAAGTACGTGGCAAAAAGACGCTGTTGTTTAAAGAAGATTCCGATTTAACAGAGTATTTACAACTCTATCACGATCTTGCGAGCTAATTTTATATAATCAGGCTATTAAATTCAATATTTTCTGTGAAAAGAACGCTTTTATTTGCGCTTAGCATTACTGCGCTGGTTGTTGCGGTATTCCTGTTTTCCTGTAGCAAAATTAACATGGCTACAGAATTGGGCAGGGATGTGTTACCACCCATAGATAATGTACATACTTTTGATACAACCATTGATGTAGTAACTACCAACGGCCAGTTTGCGCTGGATGCGGATTCTTTCAGGACCGGTCTGGCCTTTTACCAAATGGTCGGTAAAATAACCAATGATCCTTTATTTGGTAAAACAGATGCGCAAATGTACCTGCAGTTATCACCTGTATCGTATCCCTTTAAAAATGTTCCCGGAAAGCTATACCTGGATTCGGTAATCCTGGTTCTGAAACATAGCTTTACCTATGGTGATACACTTACACCTCAAACCATCCAGGTGTCTGAAATTGCACAGGCTGCTGACTTTAGGGTGGATTCCAGCTATTTGTTGTCGCAAACCTTCCCTACGGCAGGTGTTTTAGGTTCTGCAACGATCACGCCCAGAAATCTTGCGGACAGCTTCCAGGTGATTAATTATCCCGATACGTTCAGCACGGCAC
>DASVMC010000006.1:0-4495 GCA_036384555.1 Niabella sp.
GGGGCATTTCAACGGGCGGATCGTTGTAGTAAAATCAACAGACGCAGGTGGAGTGAATGCCTTTGCGGCACAGGATGGCCTGTATACACAATGCATTCGTGGTATGGAGCAGGGAAAGACCATTGATGAATATGTAATCAATACTGCTGTGAGCCGGGTACTTTCTGCAAAAACGGAATGGGATAAGATAAGGGCGGTGGCGAAAGACCCGCAACTGCAAATAGTTATCTCCAATACCACGGAATTAGGAATCGTTCCCGGTGATGATAAAATAACAGATGCGCCTCCGGCAACTTTTCCGGGCAAATTGCTGGTGGTGCTATATGAGCGTTTCAGGGCTTTGGGAGCGCAGGAAGCGCCCGGGCTGGTAATTATACCTACCGAGCTGATTGTGGATAACGGCAGGAAATTAAAGGCGCTCATCCTGGAAAACGCAGCCAAGAACGATCTGGGGACCGGTTTTATTCAATGGGTTGAAAACAAAAACCATTTTTGTAATTCCCTGGTGGATCGTATTGTTCCCGGCAGGCTGGAGCCGGCGGATGAAGAACGGACAAGCGCTTTGCTGGGCTATAGAGATGAACTGAAATTGATGAGTGAGGTATTTCGCCTGTGGGCGATCGAATCGGATAGCGAAGAGGTGAAAAACAGATTATCTTTTGCAAAAGCAGACGAAGGAGTGGTGATCGCTCCTGATATTGAAAAGTTCAGAGAGCTGAAACTGCGCCTGTTAAACGGAACACATACCTTTTCCTGCGCGCTGGCGCTGTTGGCCGGTTTTGAAACCGTAAAAGAAGCAATGGACGACGAGGCTTTTGAACATTATATTGCCTGGCTTACCAAAAAGGAAATTGCCCCGGTATTGGAAAAAAAGGGCATCCGTTATAATGAATCCGTTTCATTTGCAGATAAGGTAATCGAACGGTTCAAAAACCCGTACCTGGATCATAAATGGAGCAGCATCAGCTTTGCATATACTTCAAAAATGCTGCTGCGCAACCTGCCTTTAATTAAAGAAAGTGCTGCAGCCGCTGTGGAAGGAACACCTGCAATGGCCCTGGGCTTCGCGGCCTACCTGTTGCTGTTCAGAAGCAGGAAGAAGAACGATTATTATGAGCGGGAAATTGGTGGTAAAAGTTATCGGCTAAATGATGATAAAGCGGCCATATTATCGGAATTATGGGAGCAAAATGATGAAAGCCACATTGTAGATGCCGTATTAGCCTGCAAAGCACTTTGGGGGGAGGATTGGAGCGGATGTACGCAATTTGCAGCACAAACGAAACAGGCGTTATCCCTTCTGGTAAAAGACGGGGTTATTGCTTCTTTAAATACATTTGCAGGAACGGAGGTAAACTAAAATGCAGAGAATTGTTTTAAAAGTACATCCCAAGGACAATGTAATTGTAGCCTTGCAGGATTTAAAAAGAGGTCAGCAGGTTGAGTATGAACAAAAAACATACATAGTAGCCGATGATGTGCCCGCCAAGCACAAATTTTTTACGAATGATATGCAGCCGGGTGATGCAATTATCATGTATGGCGTACTGGTCGGAAAAACACAGGAGTTCGTTCCCGCAGGAGGGCGTATGACCACTGCCAACACCAGACATGCTGCCGATCCGTTCGAATACCGGCCTTATCATTACCAGTGGGCACCGCCGGATGTATCAAAATTTAAAGACCGCACCTTTAACGGCTATCATCGTTCAGATGGCAAAGTAGGAACTGCGAACTACTGGCTGTTTATGCCTACCGTGTTTTGTGAGAACAGGAACCTGGATGTGATTCGTGAAGCACTGCATAATGAATTAGGGTACGCGGTAACCAGTAAATACAAATCCTATACCCATTATCTGGTGGAGGCGTATAAAAAAGGCAGCGATATTGCAGCTATTGATCTTTCTGTGTCGCAGGCAGACCAGGGCAAAGACCGGTTATTCAAAAATATTGATGGTATTAAATTTTTAAATCATCAGGGTGGATGCGGGGGTACGCGCCAGGATGCGGGCATTTTAAGCAGGCTGCTGGCCGCTTATGCCGATCATCCGAATGTGGCAGGCGTTACCATTTTAAGCCTGGGATGCCAGCATTTACAAACAAAGCAGTTGCTGGAAGATATCCGGTCAAGAAACCCGGGTTTCAATAAACCGTTGCTGGTATTTGAGCAGCAACAATTGCAAAGTGAAGAGCAGTTGGTAAGTGCCGCCATCCGCCAAACGTTTGAAGGACTGATTGAAGCGAACAAGATTGAACGTAGCCCGGCGCCTTTAAGCGCGCTTACGGTGGGGGTGAAATGTGGAGGAAGCGACGGTTTTAGCGGCATTAGCGCCAATCCCGCCGTAGGGTATACCAGCGATTTACTGGCTTCCCTGGGCGGTAAAGTGCTGCTCGCTGAGTTCCCCGAATTATGCGGCGCAGAACAGCAGCTCATTGATCGTACCATTGAAGAAACAGTAGCCCGGAAGTTTATTCATTTGATGACCACGTATAACGACCAGGCAATGAATGCAGGCTCCGGATTTTTTGCCAACCCCTCTCCGGGAAATATAAAAGATGGATTGATTACAGATGCTATAAAAAGCACAGGTGCTGCAAAAAAAGGCGGCACTTCGCCGGTAGTAGATGTATTGGATTATACGGAACCTGCTACCAAACCGGGTCTGAGCCTGGTTTGCACTCCTGGTAATGATGTAGAAGCAACTACCGGCAAAGCAGCTTCAGGAGCTACGCTGATCCTGTTTACCACGGGGCTTGGCACGCCAACAGGTAATCCGGTTTGCCCGACGATCAAAATTGCGACCAATTCTTCACTGGCAAAAAGAATGAGTGATATTATTGATATCAATGCCGGAGGAATTATTGATGGTGAAAAAACCATTGAGGAAATGGGAGAAGAGATCCTCGAATACTGTATCCGGGCCGCCAGCGGTGAAATAATTCCCAGGGCAGTGCAGCTGAATCAGGATGATTTTATTCCATGGAAAAGAGGAGTATCCCTCTAAAGGCTGGTATTTTATTGCTTGGAAGCAGGCGGTATGATTGCAGCAAATAACAGATAAACAATTAGAACGAGTGAAACATTTTTTAGACGATAACTTTTTATTGGAAACAAAAACCGCAGAACGGCTGTATCATGAATACGCGAAGCCAATGCCGATCATAGATTATCATTGTCATCTGCCTCCTCAGCAGATAGCAGAGAACACCCGGTTTAATAATATAACCCAGGCCTGGCTGTATGGTGATCATTACAAATGGAGGGCCATGCGTACTAACGGTGTCGATGAGCAATTTATAACCGGCAACGCTTCGGATGAGGAAAAATTTCTGAAATGGGCACAGACCGTTCCCTATACCATGCGGAACCCCTTATACCATTGGACGCATCTGGAACTGCGGCGTTATTTTGGGATTAATGAAATTGTAAATGCAGATAGCGGCAAAAGCATTTATGAAGCTGCTTCTGCACAAATCTCCAGCCCCGCGTACAGTGTACAAAACCTGTTGCGGAAAATGCAGGTAAAGGTGGTTTGCACAACGGATGATCCGGTAGATACCCTGGAATTTCACAAAAAGCTGAAAGACGACCATTTTGAAATTCCTGTATTTCCCGCATTCAGACCGGATGCAGCGATGAATGTTGCTGTCCCGGAGGTATTCAAAAAGTATATTCAGCAGCTGGAAACTGTTTCCAATATTGAGGTAAGCAACCTGGACACTTATTTGCAGGCATTAAAAAGCCGGCATGACTTCTTTTCGGAAATGGGCTGTTCCGTTTCTGATCATGGCCTGGAAACTATAGCGGCAGCTGATTACACGGAAAAGGAGATCAGCGTTCTGTTTGATAGAATAAAAGGAGGGCAGGCATTAACCACAGCAGAACAGGACCAGTTCCGTTCAGCAATGCTGGTATGGTTTGCCGAATGGGATCATGAAAAAGGTTGGGTGCAGCAATACCATCTGGGAGCGCTTCGGAACAATAACTCCCGTTTACTTGCAAAGCTGGGCCCTGATACAGGCTGGGATTCTATTGGTGATTTTCCACAGGGGAGGGCCTTATCAAAATTCCTGAATAGTCTGGAAAAAAAGGATAAACTGGCCAGAACCATTTTATACAACCTGAATCCTGCGGACAATGAGTTATTTGCCACAATGACCGGTAATTTTAATGACGGAAGTATTGTGGGGAAAGTACAATGGGGGTCTGGTTGGTGGTTCCTGGATCAGAAGAACGGAATGATTGACCAGATGAATGTATTGTCAAATATGGGACTGATCAGCCGGTTTGTTGGAATGCTTACAGATTCGAGAAGCTTCCTGTCCTTTCCGAGACATGAATACTTTAGACGAATACTGTGCAATTTGTTTGGAAACGATATTGAAAAGGGCGAACTTCCGAATGATATCAGCTGGATCGGGAAACTTATCCAGGATATCAGTTTTAACAATGCCAATGAATACTTCGGATTTGGAATAGGTAACAATTAGTCAG
>DASVMC010000007.1:0-3662 GCA_036384555.1 Niabella sp.
GTATGGTAATGTCTATGGCAATGCCAAGGGCAACGCTGAAGATCAGCACCGTGCTGGGTTTCAGCGGTACTCCGGCCCAACCCATCACCCCGGCTGTTATTACCAACGGGATAATATTGGGGATCAGTGAGCATAATAATATGCGCAGCGATCTGAACAAATAAAGCATGCACAATGCAATTAACAGAAAGGCCCAGAAAATGCTTTCTTTAAGACCGTTGATAATGAATTGGCCGCCTTCCAGGAAGGTAATGGTTGTTCCGGTAAGCGTTACATCATACTCTTTTGCGGGAAACAGCTCATCAATCCTTTTTTGGATACCGCTCATTAAAGCCGGCAGCTGGTGAGATCCAACATCTGCCATGTTAACGCTGATGCGGGCTTCCTGTTTGGTGCTGTCCATAAAGCTGGAAAGTAATTTAGTAAAAGTGGACGCACTTTTTCCTGCCGGATCCTGGCTGTTGCTCATGTTGAGGTATTGTGATAATCCGGGTAAATCAAATTCAGAGGGCATCGAATAATTGCTGCTGTCGCCGTCATAGAATGCCTGCCTGGCAAATTTTAATCCTTCAGTAATGCTAAGGGGGCGGGCGATCTCTTTTTTTGCGGCGAGGTATTGCGATAAAGAATCAATCTTAACCAGGTTGCCGAAATTGCGGGTAACACCATATTTTTTTCTTGTGTTTACTAAGATCTCCAGTGGCATTACACCTTTAAAATTATGCTCGAAAAATTTAAGATCAGTATAAATTTTATCGTTATGGGGTACATCATCTACCATGTGTGCATTGCCCTGTAATCTGAAAATTCCGGCAACCGCCACTGCCACAATAAGCAGGGTTGCACTGTAAATAGCATTGCGGTGGTTCATAGACCATTTTTCTAACCGGCCTAACCAGCGGTTTAAGCGTACACTGTCCAGGTATTTGGTATGCTTGGGTTTGGGTGGAGGCAAAAAGCTTAATACGGAAGGGATCAGTATCAGGGAAATAAAGAACAATAACATAATATTGATGCCGGCTACAGCACCAAATTCCTGCAATATCTCACTTCGGGTAAAAGCAAAAACCGCAAAGCCAACTGCAGCAGCAAGATTGCAAAACAATGTTACAATTCCCATTTTGCTTACCATATTTTCCAGCGCCTGCTGTTTCAGCTTCCTGTTCTGTTCCTTAATGGTTGTTGCTGTAAGCCCTTCCGTCAGCTCATTCCAGCTTGTATGAAATTTGTTCAGGAAATAAATACAGTTAGGAATACCGATCACTACGATCAGCGGTGGAATTAACGCGGTAAGCAGGGTAATGCTGTATCCGAACAGGTGCATGGTTCCCATGCTGAATAATACACCAATGATCACCACAGACAATGATAACAACATGGAGCTGAATGAGCGGAAAAACAAAATAAGGATGCATGCTGAAAGTAAAATAGATGCTACCAGGAAATATTTCATTTCATGGGCAATGCGTGCAGACAGAACCGTGCGGATATAAGGCAACCCGCTTAGCTTTACGTCAACCCCGGTAGCTGCCTGGAAATTGGCTACTTCTTTTTTTACGGCAGCAATTGCGGCATCTCTTTTGGCGGAATTAATCACCGTTTTATTCATATGCAGCCCCATCAGGTATGCATGGGTCTGCGGGTTGTACAGCAGTCCCTGGTAAAAAGGAAGTTGCTGAAAAACAGCAGCGCCCGAATCGATCCTGCTCTGGTTCAGGGTCCCGCCCGGGAATATCCGTTTTACCGTAAGCTTTTCTGAGGCGGCGTCTTTTACAAGGTTAATGGCTGTTGGCACGCTGATCACATCTTCAACTCCGGGTACTTTTTTTAATCCCTCCTGCAATTGCTGGTAAGCATTGAACAGCTGCTCCGAAAAAAAACGGTCCGTTTTTATACCGATGACCAGCATATTCCCATCTTCACCATATTTTTTTTTAAATTGCTGATAAGCAATATTTACGGGGTGATTGGTGGGGATGGCCCTGGAAAATTCATAACTCAGCCCAACCTGGCTTGCCCAATATGCGGCAACAGCGGTTAATAAGGTGATTATGACTAATAAAAGAACTCTGTATTTAAGAATAAAACGGCCGGTTTGCTTCCACATCATCTTTGGATAGGTTTAAATGATTGCAAAGAAACGAAAAACAGGGGGTTACCTATTGCCGCTTATCAATCAAATGATTGATGCGTTGAGGCGCTGAATGTCCGGCGCTGCAATACCCTGCTGATTCTTCTCATGCAGTGCAAAACTAACTATTGAAAAGGGAATAACCAGTATTTCTAAAAAACATACCTTGCAGCAGTACGTTTTTATAATTTGGCGGATTTATTACATAAAACAAAAGGATTGGTACTGAAAACAGTAAAGTACCGGGAAACAAGCATCATTGTATCAATCTATACAGAATTGCTGGGGTTGCAGTCTTATCTGGTAAACGGGGTACGTTCGGCCTCAAAAAAGGGAAGCTCCAAAGCAGGCTTCTTTCAGCCGGGCGCTTTGCTGGACCTGGTGGTTTATTATAATGAGTTTAAACAGCTGAACCGTATTAAAGAGTTTAAATGGGCAGCCATCCATGCCAATTTATATACGGATGTATTGAAGAACGGGGTAGCATTATATATGACGGAATTGCTGACCCGGTGTTTGAAAGAACCCGAAAATAACCCCGATCTTTTTGCTTTTATTGAAGACAGCTGGAAGCATCTGAACGATTGTTCAGACAGTGTTATGGCCAACTTTCCTGTTTTTTTTTCGGTCCATTTACCTGTTTTTTTTGGATTTGTGCCCAGGTATGCAGCAGCGGGCCGGCATGAGGAAGGGGCGCTGCTGTTTGACCTGCAGGAAGGTATTTTTACAACGGAGCTTCCCGCTCATTCGTTTTACCTGGAAGCCAGGTATGCCCGTATAGTAGATGAATTGCTGCGGGTACGGCATCCCGATGAGCTGGCCGAAATACCCTCCAATGCGCAGGCGCGTTCTAAAATACTGGAGGCTATGGAGCTCTACTATTCGCTGCACATCCAGGATTTTGGTAAACTGAAATCTTTGCCCGTTTTGAAGGAGATCCTACGGTAAAATAAGCTGAGCGGTACAATAGCCGGCTCCTACAAAACAGTAACAGCTCCTTCGCCGATCAGTACGGCACCCGGTCTTTTACCCTTTTCAAAACTGCCGTAGCGGTGGTCAATCTTTAATGCGCGGGCACCGTTAAGCGTTGCCCAGGGCAGCATTTGCTCAATAGTGATCTGCGGAAACTGTTTTTGGATACGCTGCATCTCACTCAGAATGCTCAGGTTATAATTGGAAGCGAAGCTGTCTGTGCCCAAAACGAGCTGTACGTCCTGTTCCAGCAGCATGGGTATATCCGGTAACCGGTTACTGATGTAATAGTTGGCGTTCGGACAAAGACACCAGTAGGCGGAAGGGAAACGGTCCTGAACGTAGGCAATATCTCCGGCAACCGTGCAGGTATTATGAATTAGGAGTAGCTGCTGCTCCTTTTGTAAATATTCACCATAGGTTTGAAGACTCGTTTTTCCGGTTGGAGGAATGGGAAACTGTTTTAATTGCAGTCGTTCATATAATGCATTAAAGCCACCGCTGCCATTCATAAACCATTCATTTTCATCAGGTGTTTCCTGGTTGTGAATACTCAGCA
>DASVMC010000008.1:0-3075 GCA_036384555.1 Niabella sp.
CACGCCATAATCCACTGAATCTTTATCGGGCAGCCGGAAGCCGTGATGGTCGCGGTCATCTGCCAGCTGGTTAAACATCCAGTCGTCACGGGGATGCATTTTCAGCAGCCAGTCCAATCCCCACTTTGCTTCATCCAGTACATCCGCAGTTCCGTTACCTCCTTCCAGGCCGTTTGCCTGGTAATGATCTGTAAAGACACCCGGAAAATCCCGGTAAGCTGCCAGCAGATGAAATGTGGCATTTGCTGAAGTGGTCACGTATTGCAGGTAATCGGTTGCGTCATGCCAGCCTCCCCATACGTTGATGCGGGTTGTATCCGGCATCGGTCCATACATAGTGTATCCGTCGTGCGTATGGCAGCTGTCTTTTAAGAAAGGATTGAACCCGCTCCGCTGCTGCCTTAAGTAACGAAGGCTGAAATCGGCGATCCCGGTATAGACATCGTTACCGATCTTAAAGACCGGCGACCGGGCATCACCGCAAATCAGGTAATAAGAGCCGGCCTGGTGAAAAACGGAAAAATTTAAACGAAGGGTTTGAGTGAACGGGCCATAGGCACCAAAAGGAGCTCCCGCAGCTGCCGAAAAAACAACCGAATCATTTTGTGCGTTAACCAGCTGAAAATTTTTGGGTGCTGAATGGGTTTTTGAGGCCCATACGGCAACCTTGATGCCTTTGGGAGTGTAACCCAGCTGGTTGATACGGATCCATTCTTCAGTGGCAAATGTTTTTAGTACCATACCCAGGAACAATACCGCAAAAAGGAACAATGATTTTAAAAATGTCATAATACCTGTGTCTGTTTTTTGTTATTGTACATCCCACCATACCCGGCCCAATAAATTGTCTCCTCCCGGAACCGCATCAGAAGCCGCCTGGTAATTAGCCGGGTTTACATTTGATTCTGCCAGCGGATACGGAAACCTTCTGGGGATCTGCCCGTTGGTCGCATTATTCGGCGCATTAACCGGTGTTAACTGCGGATAGCCGCTTCTTCTCCAGTTGGCCCACGACTCGTAAAAATCCAGCATGGTGTTGGTCAATGCCCAGTATTGTGTATTGATCATTTGAAGCCCCTGGCCGGCATTATAAGGATGTGCAGCCAGATAGGCACTGGCATCAGAAGCACTGATCGTTAATTTTGGATCATATTGAGCCAGATAGGTCATTGCCGCTGTAACCCCGCTGTTATAATGCGTTGCTGCGTCTCCTCCGATACCAAACCGTTGTGCAGCTTCCGCCCAGAGCAATTCCGCTTCAGGATAAATCAGGAGAAAGGTCGGGCCATTCTCTTTGATCATACCCGGGTGAGGTGAGGAGTAATTGGGTATGCCGGTATAAGAAGGATCTGTTGCAATATCCCTGCCGGCAATACCGCTCAGATCTTTTCCATTGGGCATGCCTTTCTGTTTGGAAGGGTCAGCACTGTAATTCGGATTTTGGGTGGTGCTGTTGGCATCGGTGTATAACTGGATCACTGCAATTTTCCCGAGCCGCGGATCATTGTTGGATTTCAGAAAATTAATAAAGGTATTGGACCATTTTACATAATAAGGCTCCTGTCCACCATCACCCAGTAACACCAGGCTATTACGGTTTATGGTAGATAAACCTCCGGTCTCGTCTCCGTTAATAAAAGCATTATCTGTATTATCAGTCATTGTTTTCCCGGCAACTTTCTGTACCCATGTTTTTGCAGTTGCCGGATCTGCTTTTGTAAGTCGCATAGCCATTCTCAAAATGAGTGTATTACCAAAGCGTTTCCATTTTTCTATGTCTCCGTTATAAATAACATCCCCGGCCGGTTTGTCTGCAGCAGCATCGAGCGCAGCAACGGCATCGCTGACTTCCTGTAACAAGCCGTTGTAAATATCCTGCTGTTTATCGTATTTCGGAAAATAATTTTTCTCATAATAACCCAAGCCGGCTTCAGAATAAGGACAGTCGCCATAAAGATCGGTAATGCGCTCAACAATGAGGGAACGCATGATGTGTGCGATCTGGTAAAGATTTTTATACTGGGGCTTATCTTTTGTGGTTTGCAGGATATCCGCAATGGGTTTTAGCTGTTCGGCATAAGCGCCGTCTCCGCTGAATCCCCAGTAAGCTGCAGTATATCCTTCATTGAGCGTGTATTTATCGCCTCCCCAATAAGAGAGTACCGTTGCAAAACCCTGTATAATGCCGGAACAGTAAATGAGGTTGGCCCGCCAGGTATCATAGGCAAAGTCATAGCTGCCGGTATAAGCTACCTGCGCGGTTGTGAGCAGGTAATTAGGGTCGAAATTCTGTTCATTGTAGGTAGCCGGATTGGTATTGATCGTGTCAAACTTTTTGGTACACGCGTTGTGGAGAAAAAGTACGGCTGCGGTAACAGTATATAAAAATGATTTTTTCATTGTTCTTGTTTTTGTGGGCACATTTAAAATTTTAAATTCAGATTGGCACCAAAGGTGCGGGTGGAGGGAACGCCGCCCAGCTCCAGTCCGTAAGCCGAAGGAGAAAAACTGGATTCGGGATCCACATTATCTGTTTTGCGCATCAGGTAAAACAGGTTACGGCCAACAATACTTAATGAGGCGCCCTTAATGCCTTTCCCAAACAGACCGGCGGGGAATGTATACTCCAGCACAACTGATCTGAATTTTATAAAGCTGGCATCTTCTACGAACAATTTTGAAACATTGGATGCCAGAGTGCTGTAATAAGTAGCGGCATCCAGGTTGTTGCCAAAGGTCCCTTCACGGTTGACCAGTGTCGCTTTAGACAATCCGAAGGTGTACCCGCGGTAGTCAGTTCCTGAAAATAGTTTGCCGCCGAATTTTCCGTCAATCAGGAAGGAAAGGTGAAAATTCCTGTAATAAAAATCATTACTGAAGCCGGCCATCCATTTTGCATAAGCAGACCCGTAAGGCTTCAGCTGTCCTCTGGCCGGAACACCGCTGGCTGTGTTGACAACATTGCCGGCACTGTCATATTTGTAATCATAGGCCATGATCTGGTTAGCCGGTAGCCCCACAATCTGCTGAATGAAGCCGACGGCGGTACTTGAGGTGCCAACCCCCAGCGAAGAC
>DASVMC010000009.1:0-4409 GCA_036384555.1 Niabella sp.
TGCAATTAAAAAAGCCAGCACTACCAGTATTAAAAATTCTTTTGACAAAAGCATTACGATCTGTTTAACAGGTGCACCCAAAACCTTGCGTATTCCTATTTCCCGGGTGCGGCTGTTCGTAGTATAAATCACCAATCCCAATAAACCCAGGCAGCTGATCAATATAGCAAGACCCGTTGCCCATTTCAGCAACCCCTCCGTAGCCTGTTCACTTTTATAAAAACCAGCGACCATCTCATCCACAAAAGAATAGTTGAATACTTCCCCCGGATACAATTGCTGGAATGTTCGCTGTATCTTCGAAATTGCTGCAGCCCAGGATCGCCCTGTATTATCCGGCGTAAGGCGCACGTGAAAAGTTGCCCCGGTCCCATTTTCAAACACCATGGGACTGATCCGTGACTTCAGGGACATATCATGAAAGTCTTTGATCACTCCCACAACAGGGATCAGCTCTTTATCGTTCCATTTTAAATAGGCTCCAATAGCCCGTTCCGGATCCTGAAAACCCATTTCCCGGGTCAACGTTTCGTTAACCAGAAATTCTTTTACAGAGTCATTCGCTGAAACATTTCTTCCGGCAACCAGTTTCAGGTCATATACCTTCAGATATGCCGAATCCCCCCAACGGATCTGCGCCTGGGGAGTTATTGTTTCCTTGCCGTTATTATAGGAAATATTTACAAATGCAACGCCCTGATCAGCCGGTGCAAAAAAACCGGAACTAACGGACTGAACTCCCGGGATGGCCCTGATCTTATTGATCAATACTGCCCTGTGAACGTCTATACTGTCTCTGGGGATATCAAATTTTATTACGGCTTCCTGATTAAAGCCCATATCTGCGTTCATTGAATACCGGATCTGTTTTCCAACCAGCATGGTCGCAATCACAAAAAACTGGGCGATCACAAACTGGCTAACCGTGAGCATCTTTCTTACCCAGGCATGCCTGGACTGACCGGCAATAATAACAGCGCTTTTTAGCACCGATACCGGTTTGTATCCGCAAAGGATTAGCGCCGGGTAGATTCCGGCAGCCAGGCTGATGAATAACGTAAGCAACAGTAAAAAGAGCAACACAACCGGGCGGGATAAAAATCCGGCTGTTAATCCTTCCGGCAGGTACTCTGAAAACAATTTCAATATCCAGGGCGTCAGCATCACAGACAAAAGCATTGCCAGCAGGGTTACCAGAAAAGTTTCACTCAACACCTGCAGGATCAGCTGTTTTCTGGAACTGCCAATTGTTTTCCGGATACCAATTTCTTTTGCCCGCTGTGATGACTGGGCTGTGGAAAGATTTATAAAATTGATGCACCCGAGGAACAGGAGGAATCCGGCAACCGCCAAAAGCCCATAGAGTGTCGGCTTGCTGGCCATACGGGAATCAAAACTTTGAAACTGACTGTTAAAATGCAGGTCGGACAATGGCTGCAGGATCAGCGTGATCTTATTGCCTGGTTTTTTAACCGCATCATAATGCTGTTTAAATAGTGTGTTGATAGCGGAGGTTGCCTGTTCCTGCGTATATCCTTTTGCTAATTTTATATACAACTGTGTATAGGCCATCCAGTCGTCCCATACATCTAACATAAAGTTATCCCTGAGGCTGGAAGCCGAAACAGTAGGCAAGGATATAAATTCCCTGGCCTTAAAGTCGGTCAGCTGATCCAGGTCCTTTACAATACCGGAAACAGTTGTGGTTACTTCATTGTAACGCAGCTGCTTTCCAATAAGCGCATGCATCGGCAAACCCGGAAAATACAGCCGGGCGCGGCTTTCCGTAAGGACTACCGCAAATGGATCTTTTAATGCCCGTTTTGGGTTACCGGCGATCCACTGGTAACCCAGCAGGTCAAAGTATTGCTCATTTGTAAAAATGATATTTTTCTGTTTTTTGAACACGTCCGGCTTATCCCTGTTTTTCCTGTTTACCACAACATCTGCCATTGCATCTCCCTGAAACTGAAAAACAGGGATCGTTTGTGCCACCGCGGTGATTTGCCCGTTAATGGCATTACCAAGAGGCGCCGGTATGCCAGCGCTGAACCCTTTGCTTCCGCTGTTAAACTCGGCACTAAGCACAATCCTGTAAATACGGTCATGCTCCTTTTGAAAGCGGTCGTAGCTGAATTCATAAGCTACGATCATGAAGATCACCAGCGCCGCACTGATGCCGATAGCGAGTCCGAGTACGTTAATGCCGAAAAAGACCCTGTTCCTGATAAGATTCCGCCAGGCGGTTTTAAAATAATTTTTGATCATGCTGCTATTGCTGATTTGTTATTGCTGATTTACCGGTCAGCGTTTGATAGCTGATGTTGAACGCTCATTATCCATTGACTACCTCTCGCTCCATTTTTATTCGTTGCGCAATGATTGCACCGGGTTTATAACAGCAGCTTTCACTGCCTGGGAACCAATCACAAGCAGCGCAATCAATACTGCCGAAATACCTGCTATAATAAATATACCACCGGTAATTGCTGTGCGGTATGCAAATCCGCTTAACCAACGACTCATTGCATAAGCCGCTACCGGTATGGCAATCAGATTGGCAATCAGAATTAATGCAAGAAACTCAGCAGCCAGCAGACGAACGATTTTTACTGTATTCGCGCCTAATACCTTACGGATGCTGATCTCCTTTTGCCGTTTTTGCGCGGTAAAGGCAGCCAGACCAAAAAGCCCAAGACATGAAATGATAATGGCCAGACCTGCGAAATAACGGCTGAGCACACCTGTACGTGCTTCAGCCGCATACATTTTCTGATATCCTTCATCCAAAAATCTGTAATTCAGCGGGAAGCCGGGATTAAAATCACGATAGAGGTTTTCGAGCGCTGCAATAGCAGCGGATGTATGGCCGGCTTTTATTCTAACAGCAACCAGATAACTATTGTCGGGGTTGAAATAAAAGAACAGCGGCTTTACCTGCTCATGCAATGATTCAAAGTGAAAATCCTTTACCACACCAATGATCGTTTTTGGTTCACCCCACAATACCACCTTTTTACCAACAGGATCTTTCATACCCATAAAACGGATCCCCGCTTCGTTAAACAGGATTGCATTACTGTCCGAAGGAAATTCACGGGCAAAGGCCCGTCCTTCCTTCATTTCAAATCCCATAGTAGGTAGTACATCATACGCGGTTGCCACACTTTCAAATTCTGTCTGGTCATTGGGCGCGCGCCCAGGCCATTGTATCCCATACGTTCCTCCGTTATGCCCGGTCATATTATGACCAATATAGGTGGCGCTAACAATATCCGGCAGTTTATTCACCTGGTTAATAAATGCTTCCAGATGACTGGCAGAATCCAAAACGCCCTCCCGGTCAAATGTAATTACATGATCCCGGTTATAGCCCAGATTTTTACTTTGTATAAATGCAATTTGCTTATAGACTACAATAACCGATATGATCAATATGGCCGATATCGTAAACTGGAAAACAACCAGCCCTTTGCGGATCCACAACTCGCCGCTCCGCTGCATAAGACGCCCTTTTAACACAGCAACGGGTTTGAACCCGGAAAGGTACAGCGCCGGATAACTCCCGGCTATCAATCCCGTGATCAGCACGATCAAAAGAAAGGAAGCGATCATTCCGGGGCTCCAGGTAAGGACCAGCTGTTTCCCTGTGATCGTATTGAAAAAGGGCAGCAGGATCACCACCAGGAGCAAAGAAAATAAGAATGCGATCAGCGTGAGCAATACTGATTCTCCAAGATATTGCAGCGCCAGCGAGCTGCGACCGGCTCCCATTACCTTTTTCACACCGATCTCCTTCATCCGGCCGGCAGCCCGGGCCGTAGAAAGATTCATAAAATTAATACAGGCAATCACAATAAGAAATATGGCAATGATGCTGAACATTTTAACATAGCTGATACGTCCGCCTGTGACCACCCCATTTTCATAATTGCCGTATAAATAGTTTTCTGAATAACGGCTGGCAAAAGGAGTACGGTGTTTGATTTCATTATTGGTTTTTGCCTTGATGTACCCTGCCAGCCTGCTGTTGAACCGGTTAACATCGGTACCGGGTTTTAACAGCACATAAGTGAAACACCCCGTATTACCCCAGCTCCTCAGCCAGTCCTGCGTATCATAAAGCACCGCAAAGGGCAATAAATAGTCAAACTGTTCCGTAGCACTGGCCGGTGGGTTTTTGAAAATGCCGGAAACCGTATACTGGTCCCGGTGCTCAAATTCTATTGTTTTGCCAATAAGATCCCGGGTAGTATTAAACAATTGCATCGCCAGCCTTTCTGATAATACAATGGAATGCTTATCCGTAAGTACCTGGCCTGGATTACCATACAGGAGTTCGTACGAAAATACCTGAAAAAAGTCCTTGCCGGTAAACTTTCCGCTCGCGATGATGTCTTTTTGAGGGA
>DASVMC010000010.1:0-7175 GCA_036384555.1 Niabella sp.
GCTGGCTTCCAGGTTTCCCTGCCGGTCATAGATAGCAGCTATCTGGTTCCATATGGTACCCAGCAATTCATTTTTTCTTTTGGCAGTATCACTGATGGGAATATCCTTGGCAGATTGTAACACAGCAAGGGCCGAATCCAGCAACCGGATATTGAGCAGCGCGGATCCTTCTTCGAATTTCGCCCAGGCCATACCAAAACCATTATCTGATCTTCTGAAAAAAGAAAAGGCTTTACGGGCATAGGGTATCGCCGCACTATCTGATCCGTTATTCAACCGTTGATAATAATCCGCAAGACGTACCAGCGTATACCCGGCCTCATCGCCAGACTGTACGGTGAGCGCTTTGTTCAGGCTGTCGAACCGGTGCTGTTCCAACAGCGGATCCTGGCAAAAGCTGCTCATCGTAATGCAGCATAATAAGAGCACAGCAGGTAAGTGTCTGCAAAAGGTCCTGTAATATCTTGGTTGTTTATACATTCCGGAAAAAAAGGGTCGTCACACCCTTATATAGCAACAATCCTTCCAAACTTTTTCCGGGGGTGTTTTACATTTTCACAGGTTTTAGCGAATGGTGCTCCCCCCTATTATTCCAGCTTTTTTACTAAAGTACCCGCATTTCTGTTTATCACGCAACCTGTGAGCAATAACCTGCTGCTCCTACACAAATAACTCCCAGTCATCAGTAAATGCATCTTTCTCAAAAGTATGAACCCATGCTTTAAATAATTCTTTAAACGCCGCTATTTCGGCCCGGATCAGCTCCGCGTATTTCTCTTCAACCGCATCTTCTGCGGCCAGCGACAACAAGGCGCTGGCAACCGATTGTGCATTTTTGCGGATGATAGCAGCATTTTCCATACGCAATACATAAATTCCTCCAACTTCTGAGCTCCTGATTTTTGCACCCACTTCATAGGCATCGCCCAGTACCATTCGTATCTGATCGGCAATATAAGATACAGGCGTTTCATCCTCCGAATGAAAGCTGTCCTTAAGCGCTCCGTTCAGCAGCAGCACAATCTCCTGCCATTTTACATAAAGCGCTTTACAGGCTTCACGGGTAGGCCGGGGCTTCCACTCCTCTCCCTCCTCATCATAACGGTTCAGCCGTTCATCATCCCAATCGGGTAAATCGGCGAGATGATCAATTCGCATTGCTAACTAGTTTAATTCCTCCTTCAAATACTGCCCGGTATAGCTATCCTTAACTTTTATCAAAGCTTCCGGTGTGCCCTCAAACAGGATCTCCCCGCCTCCGTCTCCGCCTTCTGGGCCCAGGTCAATAATATGATCCGCCACTTTTATAACGTCCATGTTATGTTCAATCACCAAAACAGTATTGCCTTTTTCCACCAGTTTATTCAACACCCTTAACAGGTGTTTGATATCCTCAAAATGAAGCCCGGTAGTAGGTTCATCCAGGATATAAAATGTTTTCCCGGTGTCCTTTTTTGAGAGCTCCGTACTCAGCTTTACCCGCTGTGCTTCTCCCCCGCTAAGGGTTACAGCACTCTGCCCCAGGGTAATGTATCCCAGCCCCACATCCTGCAGGGTTTTTATTTTCCGGTAAATAGAAGGTACTGCCTGAAAAAATTCCACCGCATCATCTACTGTCATATCCAACACATCGGAAATCGATTTTCCTTTATACCGGATCTCCAGTGTTTCCCGGTTGTAGCGCTTACCATTGCATTTTTCGCAGGGTACGTATACATCCGGCAAAAAATTCATCTCAATCACCCGCATACCACCTCCTTCGCATACATCACAACGCCCGGTTTTTACATTAAAGGAAAAACGGCCTGCATTATAGCCGCGGATCTTTGCTTCAGGCACCGCCGCAAATAATGCACGTATATCAGTAAAGAACCCACAATAAGTAGCAGGATTGCTGCGCGGTGTTCTGCCAATCGGCGACTGATCAATTTCCACCACCTTATCGATGTGCTCTAATCCTTTGACCGACTTATAAGGCATCACCTGCATTTTGCTGACGGGGAAGCAATGATTGCTCAACAGGGGATAAAGGGTATCATTGATCAGCGTAGACTTCCCGGAACCGCTTACACCCGTTACTACGATCATCTTACCCAGCGGGAACTGTACATTTACATTTTTCAGGTTATTGCCGCTGGCTCCTTTTAATTCCAGGAACCGGCCGTTGCCCTTTCTTCTTTCCCCGGGAACGGCTATTTTTAAGTGCCCGTTCAGGTAACCGGAGGTAATGGTATCTAATTTTAGGATCTCTTTAGGTGTTCCCTTTGCTACGATACGTCCGCCATGATAACCCGCTTTTGGCCCTATATCGATCAGGTAATCGGCTGCCAGCATGATATCTTTATCATGTTCTACCACTAACACGCTGTTCCCGATGTCTCTCAGGTTCTGCAGGGATTTGATCAGCCGGTGGTTATCCCGCTGGTGCAGGCCAATAGAAGGCTCATCCAGGATATAAGTGATGCCCTGCAATTGCGAGCCGATCTGTGTTGCCAGCCGGATCCGCTGTGATTCACCGCCACTAAGGGTTCTGGAGGGACGGTACAGGGTAAGATAGGTCAGCCCAACATCTAAAAGGAATTGCAGCCGCTCGCGGATCTCTTTCAGGATATCTTTTGCAATAAGGTTCTGCTTTTTTGACAACCGTTGCTCTATTCCTTTTAACCAGATACCCAATTTATCAAGATTCAGGGAGCTTAATTCCGCAATATTCTTATTATCGATCTTGAACCAAAGGCTTTCTTTTTTTAACCTTGCTCCATTGCACGACGGACAGGATTTCAGTTGCATAAACTGCTCTACCCACTCCCGCAGCCATTCTGTGGTCTGCGTTGAAAAAAACCACCGTTTGAGCATCGGGATGATGCCTTCATAGCTTCCTGTATAAACATCCGGTATCGATTCATCAGCCCCGTCCAGCTCAAGATCATGGCTGGCATCACCGTCACCATACAATAAAATTTCCAGCTGTTTTTCCGGCAGGCTTTCAATTGGTTTTGACAGGCTGATCTTATATTTTTTTGCAAAGCCGGCCACCTGCTGAAACACGCTGGCATTGCGTTCTTCACCCAAAGGAGCGATACCTCCTTCACTGATGCTTAACTTCCTGTCGGGCAATACCGCATTCAGGTCAATAGCATATGCCGTCCCGATGCCTTTGCAATACGGGCAGGCCCCATAAGGCGAGTTAAACGAAAATGAATTGGGAGACGGCTCTTCATAGCTGATACCCGTATCCTCACACATTAATTGCTTGCTGTACTGAACAGGATGCTCCTGCCCGTTCTCCAGCAAGAACAACAACTCCTTTCCCAATCTTAATGTTTCCTGCACGCTCTGGCTCAGACGCGCTTTTGACGCTTCATTTACTTCCAGCCGGTCTACCACCAGTTCAATATCATGGATCTTATACCGATCTACCTGCATTTTGGGAACAAGGTCCTTTATTTCACCATCAACCCGCACTTTCAGATACCCTTTCTTCCGGATATCTTCAAATAATTCCCGGTAATGGCCTTTACGTCCGCGTACCAAAGGAGCCAGCAGGTTGATCTTTTTATTCCGGAAGCGTTCAAAGATATTTTCAACAATTTCCTCCTCGCTCCATTTCACCATCTTCTTCCCGGTATTATAAGAATAGGCTTCCCCAACGCGGGCATACAATAACCGGAAGAAATCATACACCTCTGTGATGGTACCAACAGTAGATCTTGGATTTTTATTGGTGGTCTTTTGCTCAATAGAAATCACGGGGGATAAACCGGTGATCTTATCCACATCCGGCCGTTCCATGTTCCCGATAAACTGCCGGGCATAGGCTCCGAAGGTTTCCATATAACGGCGCTGCCCTTCAGAATAAATCGTATCAAAAGCCAGGGATGATTTTCCGCTGCCGCTGATGCCGGTAATGACTACCAGCTCATTTTTAGGAATAGCAATATCAATATTTTTCAAATTGTGCACCCGTGCCCCGGCTACCTCAATTACTTCATTTTCAGGTTTCAATTGTATAGAATGTTTGGAATTTTTCAAAAACAGAGTACAAATATACTAACACCCGGCTGCTTTAACAGATTAAATAAATCATAAGCAAAATTTAAAATATATATTTTTTATTGCTCGTTTTATTTGTTTGGCATAATAATTTCAGTACAGATTATCAATTAATCGAAATTAAATAAACAAAAACGCATTTATGAAAAGAAAGTCGCTTCTTACAGTATTTTTAGCATTTGCTATTACGGCTGTAACGTTTGCCCAGGTTTCCACAACTCCCGAAGTTCCTAAAAATTATAAACCACAACCTAAAGAATTACTCCCCATGCCCGATTCTTTAACAGATGAAGGCATTTTTCCGGTATTAGGCTCTTTTAACCTGACAGATAAAGAAGGAAATGCATCCGAGGTGACAGTAACAAGAGATCCTGAGAATAAAGGCATTATCTGGATAAGCGGCTTACCGGAAGGCAAATTCAAGGCCCTGTTAAAAGCTTCACCGGCCACTTACAAGATCCCGGTTCAGAAAACACTGGCCAATGATGAGCTTTCAGCGGCAACTGATATGGCCGTCGATACGGCTGCTCCCCAGACACCCAAAAGCAAAGTTGTAAGCGGCCGTTCTATACAGGAAGGAACCCTGATCTACGATAAAGATGCGAATACCTTATATGTAAATATTGGTAATAAGTTCAACGAAGAGAACCCGGCTACTGTTTTCCCCGAAATGAATGCCAGCACAGACAGTACTATGACGGTAACCGATACAGATGAAGCAGCTGCCTCAACAACAAAGAAATCAAAAAAGACATCGGCTAAAAAAGCAGTTGTAAAAAGCGTTACCTATACCGGATCAAAAATTGATGCCCAGCCGGCAGAACCGGCCGCAACCGACTCAACCGGTACCTCACAAAATTAATCCGGGTCAATTTAAAATGTTAAAATCCAGGGGTTGCCGGTTTACAGGCAACCCTTTTTTTTTGAAATACCTCTTTTGGCAGAACAACTAAATCAAACCTGTTTTGGCATATTATTTGGCAAGACATGAATACAAAACAAAACAAATGAAACATTTAAGAAATTTATCGCTTGGATTAGCATTGACCGGGCTTACGCTTGCCGGTTGTGATTCAATGAACCGTACTCAGAAAGGAGCGGTTATAGGCACCGGTGGCGGAGCTGCTATGGGCGCTGTGGTAGGTAAGGTTGCCGGGAATACCGCATTAGGAGCCATTATCGGAGCTGCAGTGGGTGGCACCGCCGGCGCATTGATCGGTAAAAAAATGGATAAACAGGCAGAAGAGATCAAACAACAGGTACCGGGAGCCAAGGTAGAACGTGTGCAGGAAGGCATCACCGTTGAATTCAGCAGCGCCGTTTTATTTGGCTTTGATCAATCCAATATTACAGCTCAGGCCAGCCAGACACTGAACGACCTGATCACTATTTTAAACAAATACCCCGATACCGACCTGGAAATACAGGGGTATACTGATAATACCGGTACGGCAAAATACAACCAGGCATTATCAGAAAGAAGAGCCTCTTCCGTTTCCAATTACTTAAGTACACATGGCATAGCGCTGGAACGCTTAAGTACTATCGGATATGGAATGAATAATCCCAAATACAGCAATGATACACCCGATGGCCGCAGCCAGAACCGCCGTGTAGAATTTGTGATCTCCGCTAATGATAAAATGAAAGCCGACGCTCAAAAAGAAGCCGGCGGCACACGATAAATTTTTTTTCACCATTAAACCTTATTACGTATGAAACAGAAGAATCAATTATTGAAAACCCTGGCCATTGCAGCAGTAGCCGTTGTTATTTCAGGATCAGCTATGGCCCAGGTTGAGATCGGGATCAGAGCCGGGGCAAACTTTTCGAATGCCACTATTAAAGATGCTAACGGCAAGAAAGTGGACACAAAAATAAACCCGGGCTGGCACGCAGGTGTAACCTTTGACATTCCGGTTGCAGATGAGTTTTATGTTCAGCCGGGAGCCTTATTTAGTACAAAAGGTTATAAAATCACTTCTGACAACTCTGATGCCACTTACAAAGAAACCCCTTCCTATATTGAAGTTCCCATAAACTTTTTATATAAACCGGAACTGGGTTCAGGAAAATTATTACTGGGTGTTGGACCGTATGTTGCATACGGGCTGGGCGGAAAATGGAAAGCTGATGCCAGCGGATCCTTTGGTCCTATAGATGTTAACGGAAAAGCCGATGGTAGCCTGAAGTTTAAGAATGACATTAAACCCGGCGATAATGACGCGGTTTATGGTAAGCCTTTTGACTTTGGCGGAAATCTTTTATTCGGGTATGAATTTGCCAACAAGCTGTCTGTTCAGTTAAACGGCCAATTAGGTCTAGTGAACCTGATGCCAAAATATGATGGTCAAAAACAGGACGGAACCATTAAAAACAGCCAGTTTGGTATTTCAGTAGGCTATAAATTCTAAAAGCATTACACACTAACTCATGGAAGATACGGCCGCCCCGGGTAGGGGCGGCTTTTTTTATGGCTACTATTGATCATTTGAATGAACAGAACAGCAGTATTCTTAGCAACTGAGCGCCCGCCTCCCTATCTTTGGTTCATGAACGGAAAAGACACTCCACAGATCAGGCGGGCTCAAAAAGAAGACGCCGCATTAATACACCAGTTGGCGTCGGATATAAGGGCCAGAGCTTTTGCCGCTATCCTTTCCCCGGAACAAATAGAATATATGTTCCGGATGATGTACGCAACGGATGTACTGGAAAAAGAGATGATGCGTGGAGTGGAATTTTACATCCTGAATTATGAAGGGGCAGACCTGGGTTATACCGCCATTGAACAGAAAGATGCAACTGCATGGAAGCTGCATAAAATATACCTTTCCCAAAAACTGCATGGCAGGGGGCTGGGCAAATATCAGCTGCAGACAATGGAAGACATTACCCGGAATTACGGGGCGGAATACCTGTACCTGAATGTAAACCGCTATAATAAAGCACTTGAATTTTATAAGGCACGGGGCTATGCTATCGTAAAAACAGAAGACATCGATATCGGCAGCGGTTATTTTATGAATGATTATGTAATGCGGAAAAAATTATAGCAACCGGCGTTTTTGGCGGCGGTGTTGCAAAAAGGTGCAGCAGCATGTCTCTTCTATAAAGATAAA
>DASVMC010000011.1:0-5561 GCA_036384555.1 Niabella sp.
CACCATCTTTCAGGATCGTAATATTTTCAATATCATTGATGCTGATATTATTAAAGGTGCCTTCATCAGACATAACGCCATCTATTACGTACAGCGGTGTTCCCAGGTTCCGGATCTGGATAGTAGCAGCCGATCCGGGTACCCCGGACGATTGCCGGTAGGTAATGCCCGAAGCTTTCCCCACCAGTGCACCGGCCGTAGTTGTGGAGGTGGTACGCGACAGATCAGCTGAATTAATGGTACTGACCGCCGCTGCAATATTGGCTTTTTTCTGAGTGGCATATCCCACTACTACAACCTCATTCAGGCTGTTGGGCGCAGCTTCCAGCACAACAGTAAGGGTATCCTTATCTGTAACAGTGATACGACGGGTAATATAACCAACTGCCGAAAAGGACAACTCATTACCCCGTGTTGCAGTCAACGTATAAGTTCCGTCAGAACCGGAAGTAGTACCGTTTTCAGGATGCTGAACTTCTTCAATAGTGCCATTGACTATAGCAGCTCCTGCAACATCTTTTAGGCTACCCCGTATGACAACCTGGGCAAAAACATTCTTCTGAAATAAAATAAGCAGCAGCACCAGGCAATAACGGATCAACCTGGTCATCCTTAGGCCCTGCCCGGGCGCATTAATTTTGATAAACATGGCTTGCAATTTAATTTTCCAAATACCTGGCGGCAAACAGTTAGCTGTAAAATTGCCCCCAGTTCTCCAGATCATGAATAAAAATCGTATCAAATAATTTCAAAATCGTATCATTTTTTTTTATGATGCTGAACCAATACTTTTGGATACGGGCCAACGATGTTTAAGCAAATCTTTTATACTCTTCTTCTGTTACTGATTGCCACCCAGCCAGAGGCGCAGGAGTTCTTTTTCAAAAATATTACGGTAGATAACGGGCTTTCCCATAACCTCGTATTCTGCACGCTGCAGGATGAATATGGATTTATGTGGTTTGGCACCAAAGACGGACTGAACCGGTATGATGGCAACAGCATAAAGATCTTCAGGCATCTGCCCGGAGATAGCGGAAGTTTGGGCAACAATGACGTACGTTCACTCTTCTGCAGGACGAGGAATGAAATATGGGTCGGCACCCGGAAAGGATTGTTTATTTATAATCCGCTAACAGAGCAATTTAAAGAGGTCACTTTATTCAGGAATAGCTTTATTTCAGTGATCAGCGCTGACAGCTACAATAACATATGGCTCATTTCTGATCACAGCCTTTATAAAATAACAGCTAAAGATACAGTGACTATGGCGCCCCTTAAAGGTATTGCCACCAGCATTTGCATGCTCCGCAATGGCCAGCTGTGGATCGGCACTACTTCCGGACAGCTTGCCCGCTATCATTATGATTCAAACACGATCAGCTTTGCAGCTCTTTTCGGGAAAAGCTTCAATCGCTCCAGGTGGATCGAAAAGCTGTATGAAGGATCCGGGAACAGCCTGCTGGCGGGAACAGCCTCCGCAGGTCTTATTGCTTATGATTACGTAACCGGCACGCAGCAGCATATTCTTAATTTTGATGACAACGACCGTCCTCTGTATATACGGGACATATTGAAAGACGGAAATGATTTTTGGATCGCCAGTGAATCCGGTATCTACATTTATGACAGCAGCTATACCCTCAAAAAACACCTGGTCAAGGATCCCAACATAAAAAACAGCCTGCCGGATAATGCTATTTACACGCTTCTCAAAGACAAAGCGGGAAATATATGGGCCGGCAGTTATTTTAAGGGAGTCGGCATGCATCCGAAACAGGAAGTGCATTTCAGCAGTATGCCTGCGCAAATGCAGGTACCGACAGCCGCAAGCGTCACGTTCAGGAATGCCGTCATAAGAGAGATGGACATGGATCAATACCAGAATTTGTGGATCGGGACAGAAGATAACGGTGTGTATCAGTTGAATCCTGCACAAAACAAAATCACCCATTTTAAATCAGGCGCTGATCCGACAACTCTTTGTTATAATAATATACACGGTCTGTTATGCTCAAATGATACGCTTTGGGTAGGTACTTTTGAAAGAGGGCTTGATCTGCTCAATATAAAGACCGGTAAAGTGTTTCAACACTATGATATGAAATCGGGCGCCAACCTGGGCAATAATTTTATTATAACCTTTTGCAAAACAAAAAGCGGTCAGATTTATCTGGGCACCGGAACCGGGATGGAGCGCTTTGAACCTGCCACCAAAAAGTTCAAACGGATTGAAGCAGTACCTTATGATTTTATCTATTCGATAATTGAAGATCATACAGGAATGCTCTGGATCGGAACGGAAGACAATGGTATCCGCTTTTACAGACCATCTGATGAAAGCACAGGAACACTGAACGACAGGATCACTTCCGGAGCGAAGCTTCCACCGGTTAAAATAAATAGTCTCCTGGAAGATCATTCCCGCAAAATATGGATCGCCACAGAAGGAAGTGGTTTATATATTTTCGATCCCGGCCGCAAGTCATTATATCAGTTCAGCACGCAGACCGGGCTGCCCTCTAATTTTGTTTATAAAATGCTGCAGGACCAAAATGGCAATATCTGGGCATCCACCTCATTGGGATTAGTGATGATTGATGCTGCAAAAAATATCCAGGTCTATACCCAGCAGAACGGACTTGTCAGTAACCAGTTCAATTATAATTCCGGTTTTACGAAGGACAGCCGTGAACTGTATTTTGGCACAACGAGCGGCCTGGTATCCTTTGACCCGGCCCATATGGTGCTTCCCTCCGTTAACATACCTCTTTATTTTACGGGGCTGAAAATCTCAGGAAGAGAAGTTCCGATGTCAGCGCCCGGTTCTCCCCTAAAAACAGCCCTCATCAATACCAGTGAATTATCAGTCCCTTATACGCAGTCTACTTTCAGCATTGATTTTGCCGCATTGATCTACGACGCACCTGATGAAATCGTATATACCTACAAGCTTACAGGAATGGATGATAAATGGACCGAGCTGGGCAAAAGCCGGAGCATTTACTTTACGCAATTACCAGCCGGCACATATGAACTGCTGTTAAAAGCCGCCAGTCCATACAACAAACGCTATAAGGGAGCTGTCATTAAGCTGCAGATCCGGGTATTGCCTCCTTTCTGGAAAAGCACCACGGCAGAAGCGCTGTATCTTCTTTTCAGTATACTCATCCTGTTCCTGGCCATTCGTTATTATCATAAACATCAAAAGAAACTGCAGGCAGCAAAGATCAAGGAGAATAACCGCCTGATGGAATTAGAGAATAACAAAGCAAAAATTGAATTCTTTACGAATATTGCCCATGAAATAAAAACACCGTTAACCCTCATACAGGGGCCTGTTGAAGACCTGCTGTTGCGCTCGGGGGCTGATGCAGAATATGAGCTCAGGCTGATCGGCAAAAACACAGAAAGACTGTTGCAGCTCACCCACCAATTACTGGATTTTAAACGTATTGAAAACAACAAAGTAGCTGTCACCCTCTCAGAAATCAACCTGAGTGAGCTGATGAAGGAAGTTTATGAAAACTTCAGATCTGCCGCTGCGCTAAGAAAAATAGATTATTTCCTGCAGTTGCCCGAAGCTGCGGTCATGATCTTTTCAGACGAGGAAGCGCTGATAAAAATATTTTATAATTTATTCAGCAATGGCATCAAATACAGCAGCACCTCGTTTAATGTCCGCTTAAAGACGCTTGTACCAGAGCAAAAGATAGTTATCAGTTTCGAAAACGACGGCACCACCATTCCCGGCGATGCGATGGATAAGATCTTCCGTCCGTTTTACCGTTTGGAAAAGAACAAATTAAAGGAAGGTACCGGCATCGGTTTGTCCATAGCACATTCATTAACCCAGCTGGTCAATGGTACTTTACATGTTTCTGTTGAAAATGGAAAAAATATATTTATTTTAACCTTACCGGAGAAGTTTAATCGTGGAACCAACAGCCTATAATATTTTAGTAGTAGATGACAATACAGACATATTGGGCTATATTGATCACCTGCTTCACACAGAATACCTTATTTACAAAGCGCAGCACGCCTCAGAAGCCTTCAGGATACTGAATGATGCAATGATTCATCTTATTATTTCAGATGTAATGATGCCTGATGTGGACGGTCTTACATTTTGCAGCCAGGTAAAAAAAGATCACCGGCATTGCCATATACCCGTGATCCTGCTGACGGCCAAAAATACATTGCAGGACAAAATAGACGGTTTAGAACATGGTGCAGATGCCTATATTGAAAAACCATTTTCCCCTCAATACCTGAAAGCACAGATCAGCAATCTTTTAATCAGCCGGCAGTTATTACGTACCCATATTGCCAATTCCCCGGTCATCAACTTATACAGTATATCCCGGTCCAATGCCGATTTTCACCTGATTGAGCAATTTAACCGGGTTGTACTGGATAATATTGATAACACAGATCTGGATATTGATTTTATCGCATCAAAACTCAATATGAGCCGCGCTACTTTCTACCGAAAAACCAAAGGATTATTTGATCTGTCTCCGCAGGAGCTGATTACCCTGACCCGATTAAAAAAAGCGGCTGAATTACTAAAGGACGGTACCTGTACACTCAATGACGTTTACAGCCAGGTAGGATTTAATTCCTATAATTATTTTTCGACACTTTTTCATAAGCAATTTGCCATTACTCCTTTAGAATTCCTTAAGTCCGGCACAGCTACCTCCAACGAACCGGACGTTTAAATAAAAACAGGTGGTCTTCTGTTTTTCAGGACAAAGCCACAAAGACAAACTAATCAGCCCATCAACATGACAGTGCAGGACGGATAGAAAAAAAGTAAAAATTAAATTTGATTGCATCCGGCAATACCGCTGTATGAACCGTAGCAGTCAGTGCTGCTCTTCCCGGTTCACCAGAGAACGTAAATTATACATGCCGGGCTTAAAACCTATAACGATAGCAAATGAAAACGTACAGTTTTTTTCTTGTTGTACCTGTATTTTGTTTTTTTATATTGAATGCACAGGCACAGCAGCAGCCAAAAAATATGAAGTTGCCGCCTATGTGTGGCCGGCTTATCAGCCAGCACAACGATTTAAAGAGATAGGCATCTTCAAAGACGGGAAAGGAGAATGGGAGGCTATATACAATGCAAAGCCAAAATTTCCCGGACATAAACAACCCCATGTACCATTATGGGGATATACAAACGAAGCAGATCCCCGTGTAGTGGAACGTAAAATTGATGCCGCTGTCAGCCACGGGGTAACCATTTTTATTTATGACTGGTACTGGTATGATGGAAAGCCCTTCCTGGAAGACGGATTGAATAAAGGTTTTCTGCAGGCCGGCAACCGGAATAAAATGAAATTCTACCTGATGTGGGCCAACCACGACCATACAAGCTATCTGGATTATAAGAACCCCGACAAAACAAAGCTCTACTGGCGGGGTGGAATGGACAGACCTACATTTGAAAAGATGATCACTCATATAATCAATGACTATTTTAAACAACCCAACTACTATAAGATCAACGGAGCACCTGTCTTTAGCATCTACGAACTTTCTACATT
>DASVMC010000012.1:0-3381 GCA_036384555.1 Niabella sp.
CCGCTTTAGATAAAGAGGCAAAGGATTATGTAAATACGGAGGATTATAAAAAGAAAAAAGCTGCTTTTGATCAGCAGCAGGATGATTGGGTAAAATCCGAAGAAGCCAAAAAGGATTTTGCAGCTTCACATATGAAGGAAAGTTTCCCGCCTCATTATTTCTCATTGATGAAACAATTAACCCTTTGGGGATACTTTACTTCCAAGCCCGGTGCTACACAGGCTTTGCGGTATATGGAAACCCCGGGAAAATTTGACGGTGCCTATCCGTATAAAAAAGGAGATAAAGCCTGGGCGCTGTAATTGTGCCGGGTATAAATGGAATCCAACCCTGATCTGATAATGCTATTTGGCAGTTGGAGGGTCAGGGTTTGTTTATTGTTAAATTGCAGTGTACTGCTGTTTCTGGTGAACGTTGTTTTTGCCCTGTATTAATAACAGTTGCAGTACAAAATCAGCATCAAACCGGTACTGGAAGTGATCGGGATCAGGGGCTGTTATCGGATGGTGATCTTTTCGAATGCAATATCCGGTATCAGGTATCCTGCATCGAGTATCAAAATGGGATCGATCCCTTAAGCCGGAAACCAATACAGGAGCATCATGCTACACTAACTTTTAAAATTATATCATGTCAATAAAAAGAAAAGAATTTCTCCAGCAGGCGGCTGTGTTATCCGTGGGACTCTTGGGCGCCCGTTCTGCGTTTGCTGCTGCTAAAGCTCCCCGTTATGAAATATCGCTGGCAGAATGGTCGCTGCACAGGGCCTTGTTCAAAAAAGAGATCACCAACCTCGATTTTCCGCGTATTGCAAAAAAGGAGTTTGGCATCTCCATAGCAGAGTATGTAAATGTTTTTTTTAAAGATAAAGCGGAAGATACCGCTTACTTAAACCAATTGCTGGCAGTATGTAAGGATAATGGCGTCAGCAATCACCTCATCATGTGTGATGGAGAAGGAGAATTAGGCAATACCAATGATGCCGAACGGAGAAAAGCCGTAGAGAATCATTACAAATGGGTACATGCAGCAAAGTACCTTGGATGTAAAACCATACGTGTAAACGCGGCGGGAAAAGGAACGCCTGAAGAAGTTGCAAAAGCGGCGGTAGATGGCCTGAGCAGCCTTGCCGATTATGCTGCCAAAGAAAATATTAACGTGATCGTGGAAAACCATGGTGGTAATTCATCCAACGGAAAATGGATGGGCGGGGTTATGAAAACGATCAACAAAAAAAATATGGGTACATTACCTGATCTGGGTAATTTTTGTCTGAAATATGGTGAGAACTGGAAGTGCGTGGAAGAGTATGATCGCTACCAGGGCGTTAAAGAGCTGATCCCGTTTGCAAAGGGGGTAAGTGCAAAGTCACATGATTTTGATGCCAGTGGCAACTGCATAGAAACAGACTACAAAAAAATGTTTGACATTATAGGACGATCCGGCTTCAGGGGAATTGTGGGCATTGAATACGAAGGCGAACAGCTGGGTGAATATGAAGGGATCAGAAAAACGCGGGAGCTGTTGAAAAAGGTGCTTGGCGTATAACTGTAACCCATTGGCGAAACAGTATTAAACGGGGGATTACATATCGGTGATCCCCGTTTGCATTGTATAGGGCGTGTGATTGGCTATTATACAGGTGCTTTATAGCAGGACCACACCACATCAGTTCAGGAAAAGAAAACGATCGTGTGTTTTACAGGTAGCAATACGCTGCAGAAATTTGAACTTTTTATTTAGTGTGCACCGGCATGGAAACAGAACCGGCTTATTATCATATGCTTTCATTTATGGAGTAACTTTACAAATAATATCCGGTTGACAGAATCAATAAGCAATGAAACCAAAAATGATAATTATTATAGCAGGTCTTATTACGCTTTGCAGCTGGAAAATGCAACAGCAAAAAAATATCAGAAAAGTAGACTGGCTTATAGGCACCTGGGAAAACAAGACTGCACAAGGTTCTATTTACGAAGAGTGGATAAAAGTGACCAACAGCGAACTGGCAGGAAAAAGCTATATTTTGAAGCAGGAGAATCCGGTTGTACTGGAAGAGATCCGGTTGGTCCAGGAAGGGGAGCAGCTGTTTTATATACCCACCGTTAAAAACCAGAACGGCGGACTGCCCGTTCGGTTTGGGTTAAAAAACGGATCAGATAGCACTTTGGTGTTTGAAAATGCGCAACATGATTTTCCGCAGCTGATTGCTTATGCTAAGATAGGAACCGATTCTTTAGTTGCTGAAATTTCAGGAGTAAAAAACGGGCGGCTGCGAAAAGTGCGCTTCCCTATGAAAAGGGTGCAATAATAAAAGATCCGCTGATATCCTGCGCTGGGGAATGAAGCCTACCGCGTTACTTCTTTATGACAAAATGCTGCATTAGCCTTCAATCAGCTCACTTAATTCCAGCCAGCGCAATTCTTTTTCATCAAGTAAGGCAGTGACTTCACCAATACGGCGGGATAATTGCTCCAGCTCTTCAAATCCCAGAGTACCGTTTCCCAGCTGTACAGTAATGGCTTCTTTTTCCTTTGTTAATGCGCCGATCTCTTTTTCCAGCAGTTCATACTCTCTTTTTTCTTTAAAAGATATTTTCTTGCTGCCGGGTTTAGCCGTTGCTCCATCCGGTTGCCCGGAATTGTTTTGTTTTGAAGCGGGCATTTCAGGAGCCGGTGTTTTTTCCTGTAAACGATATTGCGTGTAATTGCCCGGGAAGTCCTTAATAACACCCTCACCTTCAAAAACGAGTAAATGATCTACCAAGCGATCCATAAAATACCGGTCGTGGGATACGATCAGCAAACAACCCGGATATTCACTTAGGAAGTTTTCCAGTACGGAGAGGGTAGGCAGGTCCAGGTAGTTGGTAGGCTCATCCAGGATCAGGAAATTAGGATTCCTGAACAGGATGGAAAGCAGGTGTAGTCTCCGTTTTTCGCCACCGCTTAACTTGCTGATATAAGTATACTGTTTGTCGGGCTCAAACAGAAATAATTGCAGGAACTGTGCAGCGCTTAAAGTGCTTCCGTTTGCAAGCGGAAAATGCTCTGCAATATTTTTTACAAATTCAATTACCCGCAGGTCTTCTTTTACGATCAATCCCTGCTGGGAATAGTTCCCGAATACGACGGTGTCTCCAATGTTGATCTTACCGCTGTCCGCGGTATCAATACCCTGTAGTATATTGATAAAGGTCGATTTCCCCGCCCCGTTTTTACCAATGACGCCAACCCGTTCTCCCTTTTTGAACGTGTAGTCGAAACCGTCCAGTATCTTTTTAGCGCCAAAGGCTTTATATACTTTTTTTAGTTCCACAATTTTGCCCCCCAGGCGATTCATCTTCATTTGCAGCTGTACCTGGTCGTCTGAGATCT
>DASVMC010000013.1:0-2782 GCA_036384555.1 Niabella sp.
ATTCTTGTAAAGAAGGATATTTTTGCTTAGCTTTAGTTTCAAAATTTATACATATGAAAAAACTAACATTAAAACAAGTAAGCCTGAGTAACGTTGAACTGTTGACCCGGGAACAGCTGAAAAATATCAAAGGAGGCGGTAGCAATAATGGCACTTGCAGCAACTCGGGAGAATTTTGTGATTATGCCAATCCCTGCTGTAGCTATGGAAATACGATGCATGTATATTGTGGTGATAATCATATATGTGTTTGGTATTAGAAAGCTCAATTTACTGATATTCTGCTACTTGATATACAACGTATCTATCCAAATTTATTTTGGACGAATACGCAGGGACGATTATTTCTTGCTTTAAAAAAAGTGAAGAGCGGTCTCTTATTATGGTCTTACACAATAAGAGGGAATAACTGATTATACTACAACTATAGGTACTCGAAAAAGGAACGATCTTTTTCTTGTAGTTTCAGTAGTATTTGATTTGAGAGTTGGCTATCAATATGCTTTAGCACTTACATTTTCCGGATGGAGCTTCTGCCAATATCCGGGAGGGAAACAAATGTTGACAATCGGTTGCAGTGTGACAAGTACAATTAGCATTTTCCCTGTCCCCGTCTCTACTAATTGTGTTTCTCATTTGCTCGCGGTTTAATAACTCTTTTCCGTCGAAATCATATTTTTAAATTTCAGCTTTTTCATATTGTTTCATTTTAAGAACATAAAACCCTTAAACTTTGATCTATTATATGGACCGGAATTATTTTTTGTTTATTGATGAATTAACAAAACAGCTTCATACTGTTGATAGGCTGCCTCAATCCGCTGCAACGTTGCGATACTTGTATCAAATAGTTGGTTTACAATCCCCTGCTGCTCCATGTGTAATTGTGTAACATCAGAATAGCCAAAATCCTTTTGAGTAGAAATAAAAGGGAATAACACCATTTTTTGGGAAGTTAATTCAGGTAAAAGAATATCTGCGATGACAGTCTGATCAAAAGGCTCCTCTAAAATTTTTATAAAAAGACTTTTGAATAGTATAATAAATTGAGCGCCCAGGCAACTGCTTACCCAATAACGGTTTTGAGCTGTTTTAATCGCATACCTGAAATTGCTTATACCTCCTGATAAATAGTTAACACCCTGTTCATTTGCTTCGATTATATTTCTTATAAGGTATTCTTTAGAATATTCTTTGGTAAACTGATGATCATCTTCACAAATGATAATGACGTCATCATCGTTGTTAATTGCTATCTGAACAATTTTTCTAATGCTTAACCAGAGTCCATATGTGCCAATCTCATGTTCACATGCGTCTATAAAAGAAACATTAAACTCTGATCGCCCTGCGAATTGCTCCAGTAGGTGCAATCTCCGATCAGGTCTTCGGGCCAGGTTTATTGCATAAACGGGGATGCAAACGCTATCAAAATCCTGAGTAAGAGCTAAATTGTCGTTATTTAATTTTTGATAGTGTTGACTGATTTTGTTTATAATAGTAATGCCTTCTTTACTGCTTTTAAATAGTGCTGCGACCTTTCCTTCTCCATTGTTTTTTTCGGTAACATCTGAATATCCATAATCTTTTTGAATGGAAATAAAAGGAGTAATGACAAATTTTTTGGTCGTGATCATCGATATCGTATGATCCAGGTTATCGGTCATACTAAAATGTGTATACAGGACTGTATTCCAGAACTTTCGAAATAGGATTAAAAATTGTGCACCCGTAAATTGATCGATCCAGGCCAGACCATTACGTAATTGAATACCACTGTTAAACCAGCTGATACCGCCCATCAAAACATCAGCGCCATTTTTCTGAGCTTCAGAGATACTTCGAAACAAAATGTCAGATGAATAGGTGTCTGTAAATTGATGATCATCTTCACAAATCAAAATATAATCAAGAGATTGGTCTGCTAAAGTGGTTAAAATGAATTGAACAGTTTTCCATAAACCCAGCGCGCCAATTGTATGTTCTTTTGCTTTTACTACCACTATATCAAATTCTTTTCTGTTTTCGAATTCAGTGAATACTTGCTTTTTCCGATCTTGGCGGTTTTCGAGATTAATAACGTAGGTGGCTATAGCTGTTTTTTTCGTTATCATAGCTCAAGTAGTCTTTTTGATATTTTATGTTGATCTGGTCTTTTCCAAATGTGGGTATAGAGAAAACGGTGTACCCGTTATTGCTGATTTTAAAAGGACTCAAAAGTGGTCTTTGAGGGGGAAACACAGATCTTTTTCGGTTATTATTTTAATTTTTTTCATCTGGCTTTTACTTAAACGATTTTTTTCAGCAAATCGTTTCGGAGTACCGGTTGCTTTACGAAGAATCATAAGGTCAATGTACTGGATCCTTCTAAAATGCCTGATAAACGACATAGGCTAATAGATTTAATAGACGGCCAGGCAATAAATGCGGTAATAATCAGCTACGTTTTTCATATGTAAATAGTGAAACTGCTGAACTGAATTACTAGTTCAAGTTATCCCTTTTTATATAGAATTCCAAATCTTCTAAGATTCGTTAACGGGGAAAGACGCTGCCTGGATCTTTTGTAATAATATTCTCATGACAGGAGTATCTGGGTTACTATATTATGATCAAAGGAAACAGTATTTAATTAAAATGAATGTTTATAAATAAAAGATCAATTGATGATTTCAATCGACCTTGCTACCGCCCAAACATTTTCTCTATCTGCTCCTGTTTAAATTCGAGATAAGTAGGGCTGCCGTCGGGAGCTGTATTGAATGGGTCGCATTGAAAAAGA
>DASVMC010000014.1:0-2091 GCA_036384555.1 Niabella sp.
ACAGGATCTCCTGCGGGTTCACAGCTTCTTTTATATTGGCCACCTCCGTCATCATTTGCTCATCAATGGCTAAACGGCCGGCGGTATCTATGATGATGACATTTTTATTTTTAGATTTTGATTCCGCAATTGCATTCTTCGCAATACTAACGGCATCCTTGTTTTCAGGTTCAATGTATACTTCCACACCGATCTGCTCTCCTAAAACCCGCAACTGCTCCATCGCCGCAGGCCGGTAAATATCCGCAGCTACCAGCATAGGCGATAGTCCTTTTTTTCCTTTCAGGTAATTGGCCAGCTTACCGCTGAAAGTGGTTTTACCACTACCCTGCAGCCCTGCGATCAGGATCACAGCCGGACTGCCTTTGGCATTGAAGCTTGCCTCTTCGCCTCCCATCAGTTCCGTTAACTCGTCTTTTACAATTTTGACCATTAACTGGCCCGGGCTAATGGCATTCAACACCTTTTCCCCCATTGCCGTTTCCTTGATCTTATCGGTAAACTCTTTGGCGATTTTATAATTCACATCTGCATCCACCAATGCCCGGCGGATCTCCTTTATCGTGGAAGCCACGTTTAATTCGGTAATACGGGCCTGGCCCTTCAGGTTCTTAAAGGCCGATTCTAACTTATCCTGTAAACTATTGAACATTCTTTATTAATTATTCCATTGATTTATAATACATTATGTAAATACAGGCTCATTACAAACAGCAATATTCCTATTTTAAATTGCAATTGTCCTTAGCCTGATCAGCACCCTGTTTTAAAAATGACAGCAAATATACTATTTTACAGGGCAGCGGCCATCATCAGCCACCAAACACCTCAAAGGACACCGCCGGTTTAAAACCGGCACAGTTGCGCATAAATCATTGATTTTAAAAAAAATTTTGAAAGTATGATAATTTTTATATTATTGCGACTTATTGAATCAATAAATAGATTGAAAAAGAAATGAGTAAACAGCTGTACACACTGGAATATCCTGTTCGTTGCTCACCAACAATTTTATATGAATTTTTGGCAACATCCAACGGGTTGGGCGAATGGTTTGCAGAAAGCGTGGATGAAAGGGGAGACCGCTTCTATTTCGGGTGGAACGGCTCAAACGAGGAAGCAGAAGTGGTGGACAAGGAGGAAGAAAAATTCATTCGCTTTCATTGGGCCAACGCTCCCAAAAACGAATACTTTGAGTTTCGTATTGATAAATCAGAAATCACGAACCAAACAATACTTGTTATTACTGACTTTGCTGAAAAAAGAGAGCTGAAAGATCAGAGCCAGCTTTGGGATTACCAGGTAAAGGAATTATTTCACCGGCTTGGAAACTAGGCTGGCATTGAAACCGGAATGGTTTCAGTGTTCCTAGCAGAGGATTTCAAGAAACGTGCTGAATGCAGCTCTCCATAGCCCGGGAGCTTCTTTAAGTTCGCTGATGGGCGCAAAGGAAGCGATTTTAATAAATGGATGTACTGTAAACGCCTGCTTTAACTGATAAGCAGTCAATGCTGCAAAGGGAATATAAGTACTCCCTAGCAGATCATGATCCCACTCATTTCCACTATAGCTCAGGTAAAAACCTTTTTCCTGCAGCTGTGTAAAATGACTGCTGATGGCGGTCGAAAAAAGAGCTTTCCACTCCCCGGAAAGATGTAACGTACAGCTGATTTGCCTTCCCCACCAGAACATACTTCTGATAGCAAAAACATGTTCCTGTTTAAAATTGCGCGGGTAGTCGAGTATTACATACGGCAGCCCGTTATAATTTTCACCCCTGGAAACCTTCCCATTCACTTCATAAGAAGCTGGTGGCAGACCTTTCCGGTCTTTGATAGCTGCAATAGCCCAGGCATGCAGTGCATCCAGCGCAGTTTTCACCTTTTGCAAAACTGCATTCTTTGTTAAAATAAGATCCGCGTTCGCTGCTATAGCAAACTCCTGTGGAGAAAGGCTTAATTTTGTTTGTTCCATTATAGTATACGTTATTTGCAAAATAAATGAATTGAGGTCAGATCGATCATTGTTTATGGGTTTATAGACCATTGACACTGAACTACCCAACCAGAAACAGGAAGCAGTTGAAAAAGT
>DASVMC010000015.1:0-3085 GCA_036384555.1 Niabella sp.
AGAAAACAGTGTATAATGAATGAAGTTAAATCTTTTATAAAGCGCGACCTGCTGAAAACGCACCGGCAGGGGGTATCATCCTACAGATAACGAAACCTAAATATCATTGAATGAAACCACTATTACTATGTGTAGCCGTATTGCTTGCTACTTTAAAGGGAAATACGCAATTTGTATTGAAGCCCGATGGCTTTGAAACCGCCAATGGCGGCAAATATTTTATTGTTGAAGTGCCGGACAAATCTCAGCAAGAACTGTTTAAGGAAGTGAAAAACAAAATAATGGCGAATTATGGCGCTTTTTATGACCAAAGCAGAATAACCACGAATACTTCTGATGAAATTACTTTAAAAACGGTTGATAAAAAACGGCTTGTTTATTATGAAAAGAACTTTGATATTTCCTTTCAGATAAGAATTGAATTTAAAGAGGGAAGAATAAAGGTTAATGCACCGGTCATTCAAACCATAAACAATTCTAAAGCCCGCAATACTGCACCAGGAACGGTATTGTATGTGCGCTATCCGGGTAAAACCGTTTCTTTTAACGGGAATGGCTTTACAATAGTTAAAAAGGATCTGTATGTTTTTGACAGAAAAGGAAAACTTAAGAACAAACAATTACAGCAATTATTGGAAACTGCATTTAATGATCAGATTTTGCCGGCTATTCTGCCGGCAAAAGATCGTGCCGGCTGGTAAACGGATTAGTTTGGGGGTGCCAGCTCAAGATCACAAACCATCATATAATGATCCGAATAATTTGTAAGGATCCGCTTGATCTGGTCTATTTTGAAATGATCATCTGTAAAAATATAATCGATCCGCAATGTAGGTGAAAGTGAGTTATAGGTTCTCCCGATACCAAACCCCTTTTTCAGATACGCATCCTGCATATTGCCACGGATGGTATGATAGGTATAGGAGTTGGGAACGTCATTGAGGTCGCCGCAGAAGAGGGTTGGATTGGGGCTGTTCTTAAGGATATCGCTGATCATATCTGCCTGTATACTCCTGTGCCGGATGGCGGTACGTAATTTGGTAAAAATGTAAAAAGCATTACTGAACAGGTTCCCTTTAGCATTTTTCAGTTCCTCGATCTTTGAAATGTCTTCTTTCCGGAACTGGTTGGACTGAAGGTGCGTTGTATAAACCCTGAAGAGCTGGTTGCCTTTTTTTATGTCTGTAAACAGCAATACTTCCGGCAATGTGGGCCTGGGATAACGGACAATACCGGTATCTACAATGGGAAAACGGCTGAAAATAATGCTTCCGTTAAAAAGCCGGTCTCCTTCCCAATCATGTGAATAATAAAAATAAGGATATCCCAATCCTTTGCTGATGGCAACAATATTATTATACCAGTCCGGGTTAATAGAGGAGCTGAATTCCTGGAAACACAATACATCGGCATTTACGGCATTAATCTGCTGCAGCATTTTGTACCGTGTTTGACTGCCCTTGTTATTATTAATGATCAATTCCACAAAACGGGCCACATTCCAGGTTGCCACTCTTATATGATCAGCCTGTTTTTGCTGTTTGAAGGGTTTTCTGAAATTGAATGCAAAAAAATTGGTAATAGCTCCGCCGCCCAGCAGGATTGCTATGCCCGATATCAGCGCCCATTTTCGTTTAATGAACAGCCACCAGATCAGAAATACCAGTACCAGCAACAATAAAAACGGGAAAGTAAGCCCAAAAACATACAGAACAGGCCAGTTAGAGGGGTTTACATAGGCGGCAATACAGGCTAATAAGAAAAAGAAAACCACCAGGATATTGATGATCAGTAAAACCTTATTGCTGATTTTTGTAAAAACACTCATGATCACGATCTTTCAAAAGGAAAGATAGCTAAGTATAAACAAAAGATACTAAAAAAAGACGTGCTGAAAAACGACTTAGTTGCCTTTAAAGTCTTCCTGGCTGGCCCGTTTCAAGAGTTCTTTTTCTTCCTGTGTAAGCGTTTCATAACCACCGCTCTGGTTCATTTTATCCAGAATGGCATCCAGCCGTTGTTGGGTTAATTTGGCGCTTTTGGCAAAGGGACTTACGCTTGTTTTATAAAAATAGGTGTCTTTTATTTTTTTACGTGCCAGGTGCTTTTCGGGGTTGAACAGGTTAATAAACCAGTCATACAAATGGTTCATCCATTCACTTCCATCATACCCTTTCCTTAAAAGGAAAATAAAAAGAAATCCTGTAAGACCAGCAGTAATCTGCGAAAAATAAAGCGCCGGAACGCCCGCCGGAGTAGTTGCAAAATCAATTACCGCGTAAATAAGGGTTATGATCCAAAGGGATACCCCGCCGTTTAACAGGGGAAATAACTTATAATTGGGCGCTATGGTGGTAGTGGCAACCGCAATGGCCAATATACAGGCGCCCGATCCGCAGAAATAAGGCAGCGCATGGGTTTCGGGGTGCATTGATCTGGAAACCAGTACATACACCAGCCCCGAGAACACCGTTGCATACAAAAACAGCGGGACCAGCTTCCTTGTGCCGGTAATATCAATAAAGATATATCCGAAGCACCAGAGCCAAAGCATATTTGCAATGAGCTCCCAAACATTTACCTGTACAAAGGAATAGGTCAGGAACGTCCATGTTTTTGAAAGAGCAATTCCCAGTTTGGGCGATAAGGCGATGGTACTAAGAATATGATCATTAAAATAACCCATTACGGCACCGCCTTCCGGGAACCGCAGGTAAGTGAGCGCCTTAAAAAAAGCAAGCACTACAAAAGTGATCATACTCAGCGCTATCAGTATCACCAGTGGGTTTACACGGGTTCCGAAGGACAACCGGCTATCATAATTTCTGTCAGAAATGCCCATAACTAACTACCAACAAAATTAAAAGGTCAAAAGTTGATTGTTTCTGCAATATAAACTTTAATATAAAGTTTTCCTGTTTGTTTTATTCCAAATTTTCAGGAGAAGGAAACCGGTAATAGCGCCTCCAAGATGCGCATAGTGCGCAATACCATCTCCCGACGCCTGGTAAATGCCAAAGAAGAGGTCTAATGCAATTAACCCGGTAATGGCCCATTTTGCCTTTATAGGGATGGGAATGAACAT
>DASVMC010000016.1:0-5635 GCA_036384555.1 Niabella sp.
CAGCAAAACCGGCCTCCTGCATGCTTTTCAGCAGCAGGCCGGTATTATCGTCAGCAAAAACGCCCATGCCTGTGTCCAGCAATATCAGCCGGTCCTTCGTTTTTATTAACGGTACGTTCATGGCCATATCCACCTGTTCTGTGCTACGAAAATTTTCCGCCAGTATTTCTTTCAGTGCAGCAATATCTGCACGCGGCGCAAAGGAAGTGCTTTTATCCTGCAGGAACCCATCTGTTAATACATATAATTCCAGGTCTGCTATCTTCAATTTTTTAAAACCACCGGGTGTACCTTCTTTTGCAACCTCTTTTCTTATTGTTGCTGATAATCTTCCAAAGGGCAATGACGCTGCCAGTCCGGCCAGCGTCATACCACTTAACATTTTTCTTCGGTTCATCATTATTATTTTTGATTCTGTCATTTGCAGGTGAAAGACCTGTGCGGTTTTGAAAACCTCATAGGTCTCTTTTTTCAACAGACTGTTGAACAGGTGATAAAATCGGTTTTCAATCAGCGGCAGGTGTTGATCAGGCATATCTAACGATAAGAAAAACCCATAAGATTTCAGAAACCTTATAGGTTTAGTTAGGCCTAATGATTCACCAGTTTCATAGCGCCCTCGCTATACCTGGCGCCTGTGTCGGGGTATTTTTTAAGCAGTGCCTCTATAGCTTCCAAATCGCTCTGCGTCAGCACCACGTCAACTGCGGCTGCATTCTCTTCCAGGTATTTTCTTTTCTTGGTACCGGGAATGGGAATGATATCTTCTCCCTGCGCCAATACCCAGGCCAGTGCCAGCTGCGCCGGAGTACATTGCTTATCCTTTGCCAGTGCCGCAAAACCGCTCACCAACTGGTTATTATTTTCAGCTGCTTCCTGCTGGTAGCGCGGTAAGGTACGCCTGAAATCATCCGCCGCCAGGGTTTGTGTATTGAGCGTATTGGTAACCAGTCCGCGCGCTAACGGGGAGTACGGCACTAACGTGATCCCCAGTTCCCGCACTGTATCCAGTATTTCGCCCTCTACATCCCTGCTTAATAAAGAATACTCGCTCTGCAATGCCGCAATAGGATGCACCGCATGGGCCTTACGAATAGATGCAGCAGAAGCTTCGCTGAGACCCAGGTAGCGTACCTTTCCCTGCTTTACCAGGTCTGCCATGGCGCCTACCATTTCCTCCACCGGTACGTTGGGGTCGATGCGGTGCGCATAATACAAATCAATGGTATCAATTTTAAGCCGCTGTAAACTCTTGTCCACAGCCTGTTTCAGCCACTCCGGTCGTCCATCAAAATAAGTTCCGGCGCTATTGCTGGGACCGGCGACCCCTTCTTTAAACCGGAAGCCAAACTTAGTGGCAATAAAAATCTTATCCCGGTTGGGTACCAATACTTTTGAGATCAGTTCTTCATTGGCGCCATTGGCATACATATCTGCTGTGTCCCAGAAATTAATACCCAGGTCCAGGGCTTTGTGCAAGGTAGCAATGCTTTCTGCATCATCTGTTGGACCGTAGGCAAAGCTCATACCCATACAACCCAGCCCGATGGCGGATAATTGTTCTCCTGTTTTTCCAAGTGTTCTGTATTTCATAAAATTTATTTTTTAAAGATGATAGATCATGGATCATAGGCTTCTCTGACTATGATCCATGATCTATAGACTATGAGCCAATAGCCGCCGCTGCCTGCACCACAGCACAAGCGAGCGTGGCAAGGATGCTGATAGTACTACTGTGGCCGGCTCAATAAAAAGAACTGTAAAATGTTTATTGCCGCGCTGCATGACGCTTTAGTAAAAACTGTAAGATAAAGAATGAAAGCGCGCCCATTACCAGGTAACCCCAACCCAGTGTTGCCTGGGCTTCCGGGTGCAGCATGCCCACTACCGTATAACTTGCAACAGCTGTGATGATAAAATTAGCACCGCCTGCTAAACCACTTGCCAGGCCAGCCATCTGCGGAAAACGACCCAGACAATACGCAAAATAATTATTGAAAATAAATCCTACACAGGCATGGATAAGGAATGCGAACAGGATCAACGTATAAATATTCTGCACCAGGCCCACACTACCGATCATGAGCAACGTAGCGAGCAGCTGTATTACATTACTGAGCCGCAATTTGGGCAAAAATGCTTTATTCAGGGTCGCTTTTCCCAAAAACCCTCCGGTCATCCAGGCCAATCCCATTATTAACGCCGCATAGCCTGCCACTACCGGGGAGTACTGCATTTTATGCTCAATTATAAAAGAACCGGAAAGACCAAAGATCATCGTAGTGCCGTAGCACAGTCCGCAGATCAGCAACCCATATAAAAATACCCGGCTGCTCAACATAAATTTATAATCCCTGATAATGCCTGACCATTTGAAGGAACGGAACACGGGTACCGTTTCACCGGAAAACACCCACTCCAACAACAACATAATGATCCCATAAACAGCCAGCACATAAAAGTTTGCCTGCCAGCTAAAATACTGCTGCAGGTAACCGCCAATAAAAGGAGCTATTACCGGCGCAGATGACCATACAATAGACATCAGGCTCAGGTAATGCCTGCGCTCCTCGCCTTCATAAACATCCACAAAATAAGCCCGCTTGGCCACCACGATGAAGCCGGTGGTTATCCCCTGCACAATACGCATGGCATAGATCATTTCAATCTGACGGGTATAAATGATCACCAAATTGCTGATGACAAAGACCGCCAATGAAAAAAGTGTCAACCGGAACCGCCCGAAACTATCAATAAGGCTGCCTGTAATAAACTGCGCCAGCCCGTAGCTTATCAAAAATAAAGTAAGGGTTAACTGAATGGCCCCTTCCGACTGGTGCAGGTCTGCCGCCATATGTGGCAGGGAAGGGATATAAATATCCGTAATAAGACCCGACAGCGGGATCAATAAAAAAGAGATAATCGTAGCGATGCGTTTATTTTTTTCAGGTAGCCTCTTTACCCTTCCATCCGTGGGACGGACATGGTTACCCAACCTGCCTGCCGGTCTTCCGGTTGGGCTGGCTTCCACAAACTGCTGTTTTTCCATTACTGATGCTGTGCCGTTCATACCGCTGCTTTTTTTAAGCTAACAAAAGTAGCGTACCCTACGGATTCTTCTATTACGCTGATCAAACTAATACTTACAAAAATCAAACAATTGATTTCCGAAGCGCGGCAGGGCTTTGCCCCGTTTTTTTCTTATAAAAATTTGTAAAATGTGCCGGGTACTCAAAACCAAGGCTGTAGGCTATTTCCGAAACATTCCAATCCGAATGCACCAGCAGCGCCTGCGCTTCTTTTAAAATACGATCGGCTATAAGGGTGGACGTCGTCTTACCTGTAGCTTCTTTTACTGAGCGGTTCAGATGGTTGACATGGACAGATAGCTGGTGCGCATAATCCTGCGGCGCACGCAATTGCACGGTACGATCCGGTTCATCAATAGGAAACTGCCGCTCCAGCAGCTCCAGGAACAGGTTGGTAATACGGGCACCGGCGTTTGCATGCTGTTCAAATTTATCTGCCGCGCACCATTTCATAGCCTCATGAATGACCAGGTGCAGGTAATTGCGCAGCATGCTGAATTTATGTATATAGTCCGACTGCATTTCCTGCTCCATCTTACGAAAAATAGCGCTTATCTCCTGCTGCTGTTCTTCATTTAAAAAATAAACAGGGCGGGCACCGGTCTTAAAAAGCGGGGTATCCTGCAAACTGGTGGTCCGTTTATCCTGCAAAATAAAATCTTCCGTAAACAGGCAAAACCATCCTTTTTGCACAGCAGATTCTGCCTCCCAGGAATAGGGGATCATGGGATTGGAGAACATTAATGCCGGCCGGTCGATATAGATCCATTCGTTGGCATAATGCAGTTTACCCGTTCCGATGATATATGATACCTTATAAAAATCACGGCGTGTATAACTGGTAGCCAAAGAACAGTGATCTCTGGTAAATATATTAAAATGCCCCAGGCCCAAGCCCACATTATTCAGGGATAGCTGTGGCTTATTACGGTTGATCCGTTTATAAAAATCAGTAACGGTTTCTATTTTATTCATAGGGTGAAGTTACGCAATTCAAATAGAATAGAAGAAGTTCCAGGTTAAACAAATAAAGAACAAAACTGCCCGTTATTCTATAAAATAGCTGTTATTTTTAAAAAATTTACTGCTGCATTTTTGTTAAATTTATGCTGCTCATCAAAAAACATTATGTTACGGAAGGGGCTCATTTTTGTAATTGTTACTGTAGGCTATCTGCTGATCACTTTTTTTACAGGCACTTATGAGGCCTATATCGATGGGGAAGACAAAGTGGGGTTCCCCCTGGATCTTTTATACAAAAACGGGAGGAAAACCTGCCAGCCCTGATCTGATGTCTGTCACCTATAATTACACACATCTTTTTCTGGATATTTTGACATTTCTTGTTGTTCTTTTAGGAGTGTTTCTTCTTTGCAAGAAAAAATATAAAGCTAAATGAACCCGGGTAAAATGGCTTTTATTGTGCCGGCGGCGTTAAGCTGCTTGCCCTGCAAGCCGTCCTGGTTCCGTTGGGAAACGGTGGGCCGGAGCGACAAGTTACGCTGCTGCAGAAAGTTTCTGAAACCCCGGGTGCCGGCGCAAGGATGACCCTGAAATGATGCGCTTATCATGGCCTGCTCTCTACTATTTTTATCACCAGCAAAAAACAACTACATTAGCAACACAACCAGTTAGGGAAAATTGTTATAGAACGGTTACGGAGCTAATATAAACATTTCATATTGCTCCCCATCGGCGAACTGGCAACAATATTGAAATGTAACTATGAAAGGGAGGCTTCTTATATTAATCCTATTATTTGCAATCAGCACACCTGGACACTGTCAAACGGGTGGTCTCAAAAAAGAGCAAATCAAGGTAGTTGAGCAACTCATAAATATCATTAAGACGAAAAACAAAACAAAAATTGCCGGTTTTATATATTTCCCGTTAAGAAGAGTGTATCCTGTAAAAGATGTAAAAGACAAGGAGGATTTTATTAACCGCTTTGATGAGATCTTTGACCAGGAACTTATAAATCATATTTCAAATTCAAAAATCGAGGATTGGACAGAAGTCGGCTGGAGGGGTATAATGCTTGATAACGGAACAGTATGGATCGACAACAATGGAAAAATTGTGAGTATTAATTATCAATCGCCAAAAGAAAAGCAACTACTGGCAAATATGATAAAGGCTGATAAAAACAGATTACCCCAATCACTTCAAAACTTTGAAAAACCAGTATATAAGATCATTACAAAGAGTTATGAAATCAGAATTGATGAGAACACATCAGGCAAATACAGGTACGCATCCTGGAAAATTAAAAATAGAAGCGTTGAACCCGATTTGGTGATTGAAAACGGAATATTGGAATTTCAGGGAAGCGGTGGCAATCATATAATCAGATTTAAGAATAAGCATTACACCTACATTATCTCAATTAATAAAATAAGAAGTAAAGAAATCCCCGAAGCAGCTTTAGAAATTTTGAAAGATGATCAGCCGCTATTGACCGAAAACGGAACTATCAAAAGAAATTAACACTACCCTCAATAAGATATTTTACAGGAGCGGTAAATAGACTGTTGCCTACAAAAAGC
>DASVMC010000017.1:0-6474 GCA_036384555.1 Niabella sp.
CAGTCCATAAGTGTCTTATTGGTGGTTATATGAACAACGAGGAATATGCCAATCAGATTAGAAAACAGGTAGATCACCAGAGGGTTTTTCCCGAATACAGTAAAAAAAAAGACACCGGATTTATAGCCTTTCATTTCAATAAAATACAACAGGATGGTAATTGCGAGGATATCAATAGCCGTAGTATAAACCACAAAAGAGCTGGTCCATATTTTTTTATTAAGGGGGAGAAAATAATTCCAGCATACACCCGTCAGCAGCAAAAGACATCCTGTTACCAGTAAAGCGGCAATACCCCTATCATTCTTTCCCTCCTTGCGTATGTAGGCCGCTACAAGATACCCTGCTAAAACATTTACAACCGACGGTAAAGTGCTCAGTATACCTTCGGGATCAAAAGCGATCCCTTTCTCTCTATACATATGGGACGCACCCAGGATCAGGAGGTCCAGTTTCCTGACCGCATTTCCTTCAAGCGTATAAGGTGCTCCCGCATCACCAAATACCACCAGCAGGATCCAATAGCCCGTCAGCAGGCATACACACAGGATGCCTATCCTTTTTGCGGAGCAATAATATACACAAAAAGCAGCTATGCCGTAAGCGATGGCAATACGCTGTAATACTGACAAAATACGTGTTTCTCTAAACGGGATCATCCATACTGTTCCCTGCTCATTCCACCTGATAAACGGATACCACGACAACAGATAGCCAATTAAAAAAATAAGGACACTGCGTTTAAGAATTCTGTACCGCACTTCTTTTGCACTTAAGGATGCAAACCTGGTTAGGGTAAAGGCCAGAGAATTGCCCACGGCAAAAAGAAAAGAAGGGAAAACGATATCCGCAAGTGTACATCCATTCCATTCTGCGTGCTCCAAAGCGGCATATGGCACAGCCAGACTTCCCTGTGTGTTCACTATAATCATCAGGCAGATGGTCATGCCGCGGAATACATCAAGCGTCAAAAACCGGGTAGCAGCAGGCTGACTCATTTATTCCGTTTTTATTTTACATCCCACCATACATGTGTGCTGTTCTTATCGGGTCCGTTTAAAAGCGGAAGCGCAGCTTTTACGGCATTTGAATTGGATTCATATTCCAGATCGATAAATGTAAATCTCCTTATCCTGTCATTGGGGCTAACGTCCGGGTTATCCGAATTGGCAACAGGATAAAGTACGGGATAGCCTGTACGCCGCTGTTCCGCCCATGCCTCTATGCCATCGGGGAATAATGCCAGCCATTTCTGTGTGCCGATCTGTTGTCTGCTCTTCTTTGCATCGGTTAAAAACTTCACCGGTATGTCTGATACCGCCGGGGAATTAAGGTAATCACCCGGCGCCGCCGGCAACGACACGCCCTGCAGATACTTATTAATAGTGGCTGCATCTGTAATGCCCCATTGCTGCAAAGAATTGGTAATACCATGGTTATATAAAGCTTCCGGTGTGCCTCCCATAGACCAGCCGTTTAAGGCTCCTTCCGCACGCAGAAAATATACTTCAGCGGAATACATAACCATAAGCGGCGTGGCAGCCGCCTGTGCAGCATCCCATCTTGGTCCTAAAACAGAAAAATTTTTACCGGTACCCCCCGGGTTTGCGCCGGCCAGCTGCGTTACAGACAACCCGTTACGGATACCATGAAACTTTCCGTCTTCAACAGCCGGGCTGAAATAAACAGGGAGCCGCGGGTCATTATATCCTTTCAGGTAACTGAAAACAGATGCACTCATTGCTACGCCGCCCCACGGAAATAAAATATTAAGCCCATTGGGAGAGGACGCAGACACATCCATCATGGCATTGTCATCATTCGATTCCATAACGCCGAGATTATAGGCTGTTTCTGCTTCCTTCTTTGCCCTTGCAGGGTCTACGCCTGAAATACGTAATGCAAGCCTGAGGCGCAACGAATTTCCGAACCTGATCCATTTACCTATAGCTCCGTGAAAAATAAGGTCATTATTGCCATAAGGCGTCTGGTCTGCATTGGTACCTTTTAATACATTTACGGCAGTGTCCAGGGTTTTCAGCATATCGTCATAAATATCTTTCTGGGAATCATAGGGCACGCTCAGATCTCCGTTCCCCGCTTTAGAATAGGGAACAGGCCCGAAAAAATCTGTTGTAGAATGAAAAATATATACTTTCCAGATCTTGGCAATAGCATTTGCCGCAGGGTCTGAACCTTCTGTTGCCTCTATCACCAGCTTTAAAGTAGGGTATGCACTGCCATACATCGAAGTCCATTGATAAAATTCCCAATCTTTGCGTTGTACATACCTGTCGGTAGAAAAGCCCCCGTCACTTGCTGCATAATACTGGCTCCAAAGATCAACAAACAGGTTACGCGCAAGCTGGTAGATCCCCGGATCCCCATAAATACCCTGGTATTCCGCTTTGGCAAAAGCATTCGGAACCGTTGCCGGGGTTAACCCGCTAAAAGTAGAAGGGTCGCTGTTGATCTTTGCAAAATCTTTTGTACATCCGCCTGCTGTAATTGCAAGCAGTAAAATAAAGGAACAAACGGGGATCATCCAGCAGCAACCGGTTCTAGAAAAAATATGTCGGACCATAATTGTAAAATTTAAAAGCACTCAAAAATTAAATTTCAGATAGCACCCATAATTACGGGTAGACGGCAGGGAAGCATATTCAATTCCCTGGTTGTTGCCTGAACCCAAAGCGGATTCGGGATCAATTCCCCTGGCATCATTCCTGATGAAGAATAGATTTCTTCCTACAAGCGAAATGGTACAGCCTTTTATAAATGAATATCTGAATTTAGAAGGCGGGAAAGTATAACTGAGGTCTGCTTCCCGTACGCGTATGTTGGTAGCACTGTAAGCAAAAGGCTCACCTATGGAGTTTTGTACTATTGACGTCCAGTAATCCTGCGCAGCAATGGGGATCGTATTAGGCTGCCCGTTCCGGAATACTGAATTGGGAATAACAAACCCGGTTTCCCTTCCGGTTTCCGTTATTTTTGCCGTACCGTTGCCTGCAGCCAGCAGTTGTGTTCCTGACAGGATGGTTCCACCTTTCCGCTCATCAATCAATACGTAGAAGGACCAGTCTTTGTAGCTGAACCTGTTGGCGATCCCTCCCGTCCAGTCCGGATTATAGTTACCTGCATAATGCGTCTGATCTGTATTGAACAAAGGCTTCCCGTCATCCGTTACAACAATCTGTCCCTTGTCATTACGTTGAAAACTTGCAGTATATAATTCCCCGTATTTTTTCCCTTCTTCAACAACAATAGCGCCCAAGGCCTGGGGCGAGCTCAGATCTACTTTTTGCTGAAGCGGATCAAGACGGACCACCTTATTTACATTGGCCCCAAATACCAGGTTCAGGTTCCAGCGGAATTTTTCCGATCTGATGATGCCGGCATTTGCCTGTAATTCAACGCCATGATTACTGATTTTTCCGGCATTGATAATTCTGCTTGCGTAACCTGAAGGGGCAGGCACCGGAATGGTAAGAATCTGATTAATAGTATTCGTGTTATAAAAAGTAAACCCGGCCGTGAACCTGTCTTTTAATATCCCTATATCTATCCCTGCTTCAAATGAGCGTGTTTCTTCCGGCTTCAGATCAGCATTCCGCAGGGTGTTATCAATAAGCAGGAACCCGCTGTTTCCACCGGGTGCCAGTGAAAAAGAAGGGCTGTATTCATTAAAGCCTGTTCCGTTGCCTACAAAAGCATAAGAAGAGCGTATCTTCAACGTAGAGATCGCTTCCGGCAGGGACAACATCTCATTCAGGATAGCACTGATGCCTGCAGAAGGAAAAAAGTAGGCGGCATTCTTCACCGGCAATGTAGAGTTCCAGTCATTACGCCCCGTAAAATTCAGGAACAGGAAATTTTTGTATCCCAGATCTGCAGCAACATATACGGATTGTTTTTCGATACGTGCAACAGGCTTGTAGGGAATATAATTATTGACACTGTTGGTTAAAGCAACGGCATTGGAAGTAGCAAAAACATTTGGAGCAATCAGCCCCTGATTATTCATTGTGCTGCGCTCAAAATCATACCGCTCAATACTTGCACCCGCATTCACATTAAGACTGAAGGCATCGGAAATATTTTTAGTATACGTGATCAGGATATCGTTGTTGAATTGCCTGTTAGATTCTTTATTGAGAATATAATTGCCTTTGCCGGGATAATCACTTAGCCAGTAGGAATCATTATAATCCTTTTCTTCCCCGATATCTGCATAATAATCCAGGCTTGTTCTGGCCTGTATACTCAATTCAGGAGTAAGCTGATACCTGAGCGATCCCATTCCAATAAAGCGTTTGCGGTTCCGGTCATAGAGGTTCCGGTAAGCGCTCCAGTAAGGATTCTGATAAGAAGGTGTTTCATTGGCCCAATAATTTTGGGTAAGGGAGCCGTCATCATTTAGCGTTTCAAAATTCCTGATATCACCCAATCTTAAACTCCTGGGCATAGCAATGAGCGTGGACATAATACGGTTACCTGCACCAGTAAGCGGACGGTTAATAATGTCTTCCGCTATATAATTCACCTTCACATCCAGGGTTAACCCTTTATACAATTCATTCGTCTGACGAAGGTTCAAACTGTTCCTCTTAAAGTCATTATTAGGTAGGATCCCTTTGCTTAACGTGTTTGTATATGAAAAATAGGTGTGGGATTTATCATTACCGGAAGCAACGGCTATAGAGTTGATCAGATCCGTGCCCGTACGGAAAAAATCTTTATAGTTATCCGGTTGTGGGACCAGCGGTTGTGTTTTTCCTGTCCAGTCCTTCACTTCCTGCCCCGTCATTTCAGGCCCCCAGCTATTGTTACTTCCCGGAATAAAGACGCCGGCATCACCTTGTCCGTACCTGTTCTGCAGTTCAGGATATACAGCAGGGTCAGACAATTCGATTGAACTACTTACGGTTATTGCCGCGCCTTTCCCGGTCTTTCCTTTTTTAGTGGTGATGACAATGGCACCGTTAGAAGCATCTGAACCGTATAGCGCTGCTGCGGAAGCACCGGTGAGCAATGTAACGGATTCTATATCATCCGGATTAATATTAGATATACCGTCCCCGTTATCTCTGCCACCGAAAAGAGCAACATCTGCATCTGCTTTGGGGGAATTGTCAACCCTTACACCATCAACAACCAATACCGGCTGGTTGGTTCTCCCAATAGACCTGTTTCCCCGAAATACGATCCTGTTGGAGCTTCCCGGTCCCGAGTTGGTCTTATTAATGGTAAGGCCGGCTACTTTTCCATTAAGCGCACTTGACACATTCGCTTCCCTGGAATCGCTCAGTTCCCCGCCTTTTATCACTTGTGTGGCATAAGTAATGGACCTTTTCGGGCGCGCAATGCCCAATGCTGTAACCACCAGCTCATTCAGCTCTGCTACTTTGGTTCTTAGCGTAATATTCAGGACAAGATCCGTTCCGATTTTAATTTCTGTTGTTTCATACCCCACGTATGAAAAGATCAGAATGTCCCCTTCCTTTGCGGCTATTTCAAATGTTCCCTCATTACCGGTCACAACGCCCTTTTGCGTTTTCTTTACCTGAACAGATACACCGCTCAGGGGTTTTCCGCTGCTATCCGTTACAGTGCCTTTTATAACCTGCTGCAGCGGCAATACAGGCGCCTGTTGCAGCAATAAGGAGGCATTCTTTTTCCGGGTTATAATAATCGTTTTCGCATAAACCCGGTAGGTCAATGCCGTTCCTTTTAAGCAGCTATCCAGCAGGGTTTGCAGAGGCAGGTTGTTCGCTTTCATCGAGATACTGACCCGCTCTTTGATCGCACCGCTGTTATAAAAAAAATCATACCCCGTCTGGCGTTTTATTTCCCGAAGAACAAAGTCCAGCGTTGCATTTTTTACATTTAATGATGCGGTCACCTGGGCTTCTGCAGCAGCAAATGCCTGAATGGTACAAATTACCAATGCGATGATCACTAATTTGAGCCGCATAATTGCCTGTTTCGTGTCGAACCCCCGATGGTCTTTTAAAGAAGCTGTTTTCTCATATTCCGGCGGCCCGATCCGGGCTTCCGCTGCCGCAATGATTCCGGTTATCCGGAACGGGCACAGCCACCTCCACATGGCTTTGCCATTTAAACTTTTCTGCATACTTTTGTATGGTTTAAGATTAATAATTATATATCCAAGTATGTTATAAACTTAAACGACAGCCGCTTTCCACTCCACTGGTTTGCGGCTTATTTTTTATACGTTACTGTTCTGTCTGTTCTGTTTTACTGTTAACCAAAAAATGTTTTATTGATCTGAAAGCACTGCTATTTTGTTTCCTGTTACGCTGAAATGCGCCCCGCTTATTTCTAGTATTTTAAGTACCTTTTCCAAACTGCTGTTCCGCGCAATGCTTCCGCTGAATGTTAAATCGGGAACATTATCGTTATACACAATTTCCACATTATACCAACGGCCTATCTGTTTCATAATATCCC
>DASVMC010000018.1:0-3809 GCA_036384555.1 Niabella sp.
GTCAGCGTGGTACGGGATTGTTTGCCATATGCAATTACAACAACCTCATTTAAAGGGTCCGACCGGGAGTCCAGCGTTACGGTAATATGCAATTCCTTACCGGGTATTACTTCCCGCTCCTTATACCCTACGGCGCTTATAACCAGTGTGGTGGTGTTCTGTGGTAACAGGACGCTAAATACCCCCAGCGAATCCGTTGTCGTTCCGGCAGCAGTCCCTTTTACAGAAACACTGGCGCCGGATACAGGCTGCAGGTCTTCACTGACCACGGTACCTGTCACCGTCCGCGACGTTTGAGCGTTCAGCATCGCCGGTGCCCAAAAACAAAAACTAAAAAAACAGCATAATGCAATCGACTTCATAGCAATAGTTTGTATGATCTTAAACATTTTTTTTACTCGGGATTATTTTCTAAAATCCAGGGAAGATTGAACTTGTGCAGTTCAATTGATTTATTGCTGGTGCTTACATGTAAATTTTCATTGAGCTCTGTTAAGGCGGCTACACAATAGTCTGCCGTCTTAGCCATAGATGAATAACCACCCCGGCCTGCTGTAATATTGGCGTAATCACAGGTATTGTAATAAATCAGCGACCGGTGCCCGGGCCAGGTTGTGCCATCATTATAGCTTACCCAAATGGTCATATCACAACGTTTATCGGTTGAGTTGGGACCGATGAACAGTGTACGGTGCGGGCTATCGGTATTATAACGTAACAGGGAGCCTTCGCATCCTCCGGTTCCGGGGCTGGGCAACTGGTTAATATATGCCCAGGATGACCAGGTTCCGGGCAGGTTACCAACAGAGCGGATATGAGCCCGGTTCCCCTGCAGGCTGCTGCCGGGCCGGTCTATGCGGGCATACCATCCTCCTTCGTTCTGGTTCATTTTCTCTATGATGGTGCCTTCGCTGCCCCCGGCGGGCAGCAAGGTATAGCTCCAGGTGCTGCCTTTATCATCACTGTAAATAGTGCGGTCCTTTGCGGGGATCACCAGTCGCCCGGGATGATCAAATTGCGTGCGGATGCCAATACCCGGTCCTATACAATCCCATTTCATGTAAGAAGGGGTCAACGTTTCCGTTGCATCCGCCGGGGTTACCCAGCTAAGACCATTATCATCACTATAAGTAATTTTTACACGCCGGGCACCCCAGTAATTCATCTGGCTTATATCAGTAAATGAGCCGAGGTTCCAGGACATAAATAGCCAGATGCGGCCATCCGCGCCTTTTGTGGGGTCATAAACAGCAGTAGGATTGCCCCAGGTATCGGCAGCATTTTGTCCCGCTATCACTTTCAGGCTGCTCCAGGTAATACCGTTATCTGTTGAACGTTTGCAAACCACATCAATATCTCCATAATCAGTAGGATCATTCTTACGGCCTTCGCAGAAAGCCAGCAGTACGCCATCCTTAGCTTTAATAATAGACGGTATCCGGAAACTATGATAGCCTCCTTCATCTCCCCCGTTAAAGAGTACGACCGGCAGCATCCGGTAAGGCGCCGCAACTGCTGCAGTAGTCATTGTCTTTCCGGTGCCGGACAGCGTTGTTTTTTCTGTGTCTGTGGCAACCTCCTTTATTGCTTTTATACAGCTTCCCAGTAATAACGGCAGCGCAATCAGTGATATCCACCATTCAGTGAATGTTCTTTTTTTCATGTGCAAATCGTTTTAGTAGTTATGTTCTACATAACAAATGTAGAGAATAACACAATTACAGCAAAATTTTTATTTTCTTCGCAGTTACCCCTAAAGAAGACCTCCCGGCTGCCGTTCTGAAAACAGCGCCCCGTACGGCCTGTAATACGGATTGAGCAGAACGGCGGGGCATACTAAATTTGAGCACTTCTGTTTTTTTGTCCTACATAATCACAAAAAACTTTACTTTAGCTTTTATTAATACTGATTTCTTACATGCCTAAAAGTACCTTAAGCAAAGATTTAGGAAAGATTGAGGTCACAACAATGACTGATATGGTGGAATTGCGCCTCCGGCAATACCTTAAAAAGAAAACATTTAAACCAGGCGACGCATTGCCAAAAGAGCTGGAACTTGCCGAAGCCCTGGACGTAAGCCGGAATGTGGTAAGAGAGGCCTTAAGCCGGCTTCGCATGCTGGGTATGATCGAATCCAAGAAGAAACGGGGAATGGTATTGACAGAACCTGATATTCTGGGAGGATTTGAACGTGTAATGGACCCGCTTTTATTAGATCAGAAAACCCTTAAGGATCTTTTCGAACTGCGCCTGGTGCTGGAGATGGGCCTGGCAGATCTGCTATGTGCACGAAAAACAAAAAAAGACCTGGACGAATTGGAGGACATTGTGAATAAAGAAGTGAATAAGGTACAAAAACCATTTCAGGTAAAATTTGAGATCGCTTTTCACAGCAAATTATACCAGATGACCGGCAATGAAACATTTATGCGTTTTCAAACGATTCTGTTGCCGGTATTTGAATATGTTGTAGCAGAAGAACAAAAGGTGAACGGAGAAGCAAAAGTGGGTAAAGTTACTCACCGCGACTTACTGGAGCTGCTTAAAAAAGGCAGTCCTGAAGACTTCCGGAAAGGAATGAAAGAACATTTAAGCCCTCATTTTGAACGGGTATTGTAACCCGGATCAAACAGGTGAACAGGTGCTGCCTGCTGTCAGTAGCAGCTGTTCCGGTAAAGCTGTCCGCCATTAATAAACAGGTGTATTTACAAACCACCTGGTACCTGTTAAGCACCACAGATGAAGCTGGGACAACCACATCGGCTTTTATACATCAGTAAAATAGTAACGTGTCATTTAAAGACCCCGTCATATGAAAAATCATTTATTGATAACCATTGCATTTTTACTGCTGTTCCTGTACGGAACAGCTCAGCAGGAATTCCCTTTGTACAAAGTTGTGCCTAATTCGGTTAAAGCAACTGCAATGACTGAAAAATGGGATACAACCGCTACCGGCCGCATTTTAGTGCGGTCCGTTACAATTCCTTCCATAACCGCTTATTTCCCTTCAAAAGAAAAAGCAACCGGCGCCGCTGTGATCATTTGTCCGGGCGGCGGCTATTCCTACCTGGTAATGAATGATGAAGGAAGCTCCGTTGCAGAGGCATTTGCTCAAAATGGAGTTACCGCTTTTGTTTTAAAATACCGTTTGCCTGATGAAAAAATAATGGTCAACAAAACGATTGGTCCTTTGCAGGATGCGCAGCAGGCTATTAAAACGGTACGGGAGCGGGCCGCAGCGTGGAACATTGATCCTGCCCGGATCGGAATAATCGGGTTCTCTGCAGGAGGGCATCTCGCGTCAACAGCCTCCACTCATTTTAATGAAAAAATAATCGAGAACCCCGATAATACTTCTTTGCGTCCGGACTTTTCAATATTGATTTATCCTGTTATCAGTTTTACGGAGCAGCTTGCACATAAAGGATCAAGGCGCGCCTTATTAGGAAAGGACACAATAATAGCGGCAAAAGTGGACCAGTATTCGAATGAAAAACAGGTAACCGCGGCAACACCTCCTGCTTTTTTGCTGCATAGTTCCGATGATAAGGTGGTGCCTGTAGCAAACAGCATTGCATATTACCAGGCCCTGCTGGCTGCCGGGGTAAAAGCCGAAATGCACCTCTATTTTGCCGGTGGACACGGGTTCGGGCTGAATAATAAAACCAATAAAGATCATTGGTTTGATCGCTGTCTGAATTGGATGAGGGCCAATGACTGGATAAAATAAAGCCGGGCATATACAGATACGGATCACCTTTGTTGCCGGTAAAGGCCGACAAAAATAGCACAACAAAAGCAGCCT
>DASVMC010000019.1:0-2529 GCA_036384555.1 Niabella sp.
GGAGACATCCAGGTTTGGGGTAGCGGCCAGCTCATTCAGTTGCTGCTTAAGAATGACCTTGTGGACGAACTCAGGCTCAAAATTTATCCCGTGACCCTGGGTAAGGGGAAAAAACTTTTTGATAAGGGAACCATTCCGGCAGCGTTCCGGTTAACGGAAGGTATCGTTACTCCAAGCGGGGTCATTATTGCCAGTTACAAACGAGCCGGGAAAGTGGCAACAGGTAATGTCGGCGCTTAAAGAATCCGCTTGCTGAAAAGGCGAATAAGGGAATTATATTGGCCGGAAGATCAGCAAAGGCAAAGACGAAATGGAATTGCCAGACGGGCGAACGATACCGTCCTTATTTTGAGGTTCCCGCTACGCGTTTCCATTCTGCATCCTTGCCGGAGTTGTTATAAGTAATCAGCAGCATACTGCCATCCGTTTGTTTCAGCAGCTCAAATTTTATAGGCGTCTCCTTTGTATAAAAATAGTTATCCTTTGTTGCATAGAGTTTGATATCCGGGATACCGGCTTTGGGACAGCGTACATACAAATCATCCCCTTTTAGAGTAAAGATCATCTGCCATTCTTCGTTATGCTTATAAATGCCGGTATATTGCTGAAGCACTTCTCTGGAGAGATGGATCGAAGTATTCAATGGTTTACCTAAAGCCAGCCGGGCTATGTCATTGGTAAGTGTCACCCAATCACGATCCGCCTCATAGCAATTAAAAAGAGTAATGATACGCAGATCTTGTTCCGGAATGTAGACCAGGTCTGATTGATAGCCGTCTGTGGAACCACTGTGCTCAATTGTTTTTATGCTATCAATAGCGGATATAAACCAGCCATAGCCATATTCACTGAGGCTTCCATCCCTGAGCCGGAATGGTTGCGTGGCAGTGGCGAGCAGTTCCTTGCTGATGATTGCGCCGTTAAACAAGGCGCTGTGCCAGCGAAGCAGATCCGTTGCGTTGGAGAGAAGCCCTCCTGCGGCATAAACTGTGGTGATTTCTTCCAATTCAGCGTCTGCTGTTTTACCGTTCAACCTGGAATACCCTTTTACCAGGTGATCTGTTGTATTGGAAACATTCCCATAGTAAGTATGCTGCATTTGTACAGGATCAAAAATGTTCTTTTGCAGGAATTCAGCATAAGGCATTCCGCCGGTTTTTTCAATAATATAGCCCAGCAGGTAATAATTGGAATTGCTATAGTGGTACCGGGTGCCGGGTTCAAACTCCAGCGGTGCGTCCTGAAAATAAGCGATCCCCTCACGTGGGGTATAATGGTCCTTTTTTCTGCCGGGGTTTTCAATCTCAAAGTAGTTTTTGATGCCCGATGAATGGGTAAGCAGGTGCTCAATAGTTATGGGATAGGGCTTTACGGGAAAGTCGGGTATATACTGCTGTAAAGTATCCTGCAACCGTATTTTGCCCTCCTGCGCTAATAAAAGGATGGCAAGTGCTGTAAATGGTTTGGTAAGGGAGCCTATTCTGAAGACGGCATCTTTTTCCATTTTTATTTTAGCAGCAGCGTTTTCATACCCGAACGCCTTATGATAAATGATCCGGTCTCCACTGGCCAGCAGGACCACAGCTCCGGGAGCAATATCCGGCAGCCGCTGCTCAACCAGCTGGTCAATCTTTCTTTCGGTATTACGGGAGATCTTTTCCTGTGCTAGCGTGCTGACCGTATTAAAAAAAAACTTACAGAAAAGAGCAGGAGGGAGCAACTGTTCATCGTTATTGATTCGTTTAGTTGCTTCAAATGTAAGTCATTCCTTATTGCAACTTTCCGGACGCTTTCATTTAGTTTTTGTTAAAAATGAATATATTAGTGATACAATAGCTCAGCTGCTTTTATAATTCCGGAATTTTTTTGAGGCTGGCATATACCAAAAAGCTTGGCAAGGCTACTCGGCTGCCTTACAAAAGAGCCTGTGTCAGAGCTGCTGTTTGTCACTGCAATAACCTTCCTGATCATCCGTTACTTTATCTGGCTTGTTGAACTTAAAAAAACGGCTGTATTGTCTTAGCTATAATAGTTGTATTTTTGCAGAGATATCTGTTTTATGAAAATCATACCACTCATTCCAACTGCTTAAAAAACTACTTTAATCGTATGCACCAATTTTGCAGAGTTGCTGCTTTGTTCCTGCTGCTGTTTCTTTCGATCAATGTTGCAGCACAATCTTATCCCAATACGCTTCTTTGGCGTATTTCAGGCAACGGACTTGCCCGGCCTTCTTACCTGTATGGTACGATCCACCTTACAGATAAGCGTGTCTTTAATTTTGGGGATTCCGTATACCAGGCTATTAAAAGTGCGGATGGTTTTGCGCTTGAAGTGAACCCGGAACTGTTTATGCTGGCGGTCATCAACCAGATAGACAAAATGGATCCGAGAAAAATAAAAGATATCCTGAACAGTACAGATACCCTGAAATACAGAAAGGCTCTTTCTCAGAAACTGCGGAAACCTTTTGATGAAATTACTACACATGATATATTAAAGGAAAATAATAAATGGCTGCAAAATCTG
>DASVMC010000020.1:0-4608 GCA_036384555.1 Niabella sp.
ACTGGCTGCGGCTGAATTATACCACCTTACAGGCGAAAAACAGTACAGCACCCAATCGATCCGGTACAGCAATGATGAAAAAGTAACCCCCTGGATGGGAGCGGATACCGCCCGGCATTACCAATGGTATCCCTTTCATAATTTCGGACATTATGAACTGGCCAAAACAGCAACCCCCGCTGAGAAGAACAGCTTAACCGGCTATTACAAAGAGGGGATTGAACGGGTGTGGAATAAGGCCCGGAAAAACGCTTTTTACCGGGGTGTTCCTTTTATCTGGTGCTCCAATAACCTCAACACTTCTTTTGCCATACAATGTTTGCTGTATAAAAAGCTGAGCGGGGATGATCAGTTTGATGAGCTGGGCCAGGCCTGCTTTGACTGGCTCTTTGGCTGCAACCCCTGGGGAACAGGCATGGTATATGGATTGCCGGCGGATGGTGACACGCCTGCCGATCCTCATTCTTCTTTCTCCGAACTGAAACACTATCCCCTTGATGGGGCTATGGTAGATGGCCCGGTATACGGCAGCATCTTTAAAAACCTGAGGGGTTTAAAACTGATGCACGAGGATCCTTATGCCGCTTTCCAATCGGATTACGTGGTTTATCATGATGATTCGGGTGATTACAGTACCAATGAGCCCACAACCGACGGAACAGCTTCCCTGGTCTACCTGATGGCGGCCAAGGAATCAGAAGCACGCAGTCAGCCGGGAAGCAAGACCGTTACGGCTTATGGAGGAATCATAAGAGGCGATACAACCCAAAAAAATATTGCCCTGGTTTTTACGGGGGATGAATTCGGAGACGGCATCTTTTCCATTGCCCAAACCTTGCGGTCGCAAAAGATCCACGGCTCTTTTTTTCTTACCGGTAATTTTTACCGCAACCCCGCATTTAAAACGGGCATACAATTGCTGCAAAAGAACGGCAACTATTTAGGTTCGCACTCCGACAGACATCCTTTATATTGCGACTGGACCAACAGGGACAGCCTGCTGATCTCCCGTGAACAGTTTTTGAATGATTTAACCGCAGCTTACGCAGAGCTGAAGAAGTGGGATATAACGCCACAGGATGCCCCTTATTTTTTACCCGCCTATGAATGGTATAATGATTCCATTGCCGCCTGGACAAAATCCTTCGGACTGCAACTGGTGAATTTTACACCGGGAACCCGAAGCAATGCAGATTATACCTTTCCCAAAATGGGAAAAAAATATGTATCCAGCGATACGATTTACCAAAGCATCCTCCGTTATGAAAAAAAGGATCCCTCCGGTTTAAACGGGTTTATATTGCTATTGCATATCGGAACAGATCCAGACCGAACGGATCATTTTTACAAACAACTGCCGCAGCTGATCAGCACACTCCGGGAAAAAGGATACCATTTTCTGCGGATTGATGAATTGCTGAATAAGAAGTGAGCGCTGAGTATTAAGATATGAGCATTGAGAGATCTGTCCCGCTAGTTATCAGGATCAGTCGCCGGCTTTCAGCAATCAGTACCTCATAAGCATTAAAAAAGAAACTGATGAAAAAAATATTCCTTCTCGTAGCAACGGGCTTTTTAATCACGGCAGCGAGCAGCCAGGTAAAACTTCCTGCGGCTTATCTTAAAGACAGCCTGCCTTTGCTGGTCGCCCGTTGCCGATCTGTTCTGGATAAAGCCTATATGGTCCAAAAGCTGATCGCAACAACAGATACCCTGCCCGGCTGGGAAGGATTCCCGGTAAAGCTGTATCAATATGAAACAGGGAATGACCTGTACACCGGGCAACCGAAAACCGGAATGGTGTACCTGCTGAACCCAACTCCTCAAAAGCTGGCAATATGGATCGCCACGGCCTGCTGGATCGCTAAGGGATCGGTTGCCAGTAAATACACCGACTCCTTACTGACCTGGATCAACGGGCAGTCTAATGCCCAGTTTCCGGTAAAGGGTGTGGTTTATGAAGATCAGTACACAAAGAACTTCCAGGAGCCTTATATTTTTAAGGACGGGGTTACGGTCTATGTAAAGGACAGTACGTTATTTCCCAGGGATAAGACCTGTACACCGGAGCAACTGGCCTTTTACCTGCGCTTAACCAACGACGATCTGAAACCGCAGACCGGGCAATATGCCCGCATCTCAAGTACCCGCCGTGAAGATTATATCGCCAATGGAGCAACAGCCGATGTGGGCGATGCCGGCAACCGGAAAATAAAATGGCTGGATGTAGTGCGTGATCTGTACAAAAAGGCGTGGAACTCTGATGAGAATGAACTTATCATTTTCTGGGCAAAAGATCATTTATAGAATCGTCATATTTTTTCTATAGGGAATTAATTTTTTATCCGAAGGTTTCAGTTCTGTGATCAGGTAATCGATCTGCTGGGGGCTGCAGATCTTCATATTAAAAGCAGAGTTCAGTTTTTCTGAAATGGTGATCACTGCCAGTTGAGCGCAGCAGGCGATCATTGCTTTTTTTACCTGGGCCACGTTCCACTCCCGTTCTGTAAGACCGGTTTTGGCATCCAGCGCATTTACCCCGAAAATGCACAGGTCTGCTCTTATCTGATTCAGCTCATGAACCGGCTTTTCTCCCAGGGTGATCTGGGAAGACATATCCATCTGCCCGCCAATTAAGATCACCTTCAGCAAGGTATATTCCGCCAGATGCAGCGCCATTAAAGGGCTCACCGTAAAAAAAGTAGCCTCCAGCTTCTCCGGCAGCATGCGTACCAGTTCCAGCATGGTAGTTCCGGCTTCGATCAAAACCGTCATACCCGGTTTTATTAATTCAAGCGTTTTCTTTGCAATGATCTTTTTTTCTTCCTGTGCATATACTTTGGTTTGCTGTACCGGGTAATGATACGATTTGGAAAGCGCCCCACCATGCACCTTAATAATATCCCCTGCTTCCGCCAGCTCTGCAAGATCCCTCCTTATGGTATCCTCAGATACATCCAGCTCCTCACTCAGTGAAGAGGAAAGCACTTTATTATGCAGGTTGATCTGCCTTAAAATATAAGCCTGGCGCTCATTTTTAAACATACTGCCACCGGGCTGTTCCATATTTGTCATTTATAAAAAACTTTTGTTTGATTATTTGCAGCCAATGCACCGTAAACAACCGCGTTCAAAGCTAATTAATTCCTTTCAACAGGAATGCAGATTCCTATCGAAATTTTATCCGCGGGTTTATGCAGTATTTACACATCAACCGATCCGGCATTATATCTGTTTTTCCGGTTAGTACGCACCCAGACCGGAGCGCCGCCACGGTTTGTACAGACATAACCCCCCGGCCAGTCATTATAATAAAACTGATACCGCCTTATCAGGAAACAACTTTACCTTTATACTAAAAATAAATCTCAAATTTTTCCTGATTTTTGTTTGCGTTTTTATGCAAAATTATTATATTAGACAAATGAAATCGGCTTAAAACCGCATTTCCCAAATACCCCCAGCTATGGCAGTAATCGGACTGGATTTAGGCGGCACCAAATTAGCGGTTGCTTTGTTTGCTGAAGATGGCGCCCTTCTTTACAAAGAGCGCGTTCCACTGGCTCCCCTGCGGGGAGATGCAATCGGATCACTGATCATTGATCAGATCAAAACGATAAAAAACAATTTCCCGGAAACAGCCATCACAGGTGCCGGTATTTGCATACCAGGCATTTATTATGCAAGAACAGGGAATGTATGGTGCCCGAATATCAAAGGCTGGGAGCAGTACCCGCTTGGAAAGCAGCTTTCAGCGGCCTGTGGTTCTCTGCCCGTTGTTATTGACAGTGACCGGGCCTGTTATATTCTGGGGGAAGCCTGGAAAGGAGTTGCGCAAAATTGCTCCAATGCCATTTATTTATCGGTAGGCACGGGTATTGGTGCCGGTATTTTATCCGGCGGAACAATTCTGAGAGGGCAGCATGATATTGCCGGGGCCATCGGCTGGATGGCTTTATCAGAACCTTTTCAACCGCTGTTTAAACAATACGGCTGCTTTGAATATTCTGCTTCCGGAGAGGGTATAACCCGCTATGCGCAGGAACTTTTAACAAGCATGAAAGCGTATACCAGGCCATTAAAAAACAGCGCCGGCGACCGGTTAACCACACAACACATTTTTGAAGCCTTTGAGCAAAATGACGAGCTGGCAACGGCCGTAATCCGCCACTGTATCCGGTTCTGGGGCATGGCAGCCGCCAACCTCGTAAGCCTTTTTGATCCGGAAATGATCATTTTCGGAGGCGGTGTTTTTGGCCCCGCTCAAAAGCTGATCCCCGAAATCCGGGAGGAAGCTGCAAAATGGGCACAACCGGTCAGCATGCCATCCGTTGCATTTGTGCCGGGCAGCCTGGGGCAGGATGCAGGCCTCTATGGTGCTGCAGCATTGGTATTACAAAAAGAAACCGGAACGTCTAAAACAACCCATGATCAATAAAAAGCTTCTTTTCAGCGCCGCCTGTGCCGGCATGCTTTTCTTTGGTGTTTGCCTGATAACACTCGGAGCCGTTGTGCCGGATCTAAAAGTCACTTACGGGATCAGCGACCTGGACGCCGGCACCCTGTTTTCTATTTTACCGTTTGGCGTGCTAACCGGTTCGCTGGTTT
>DASVMC010000021.1:0-4111 GCA_036384555.1 Niabella sp.
AAGTGAACGCGTATATTGCTGAAAGCCTGCAATATTCTTTTAAAAATTATCCCGAAATATCAGACTATGTTAAGACGCACGCACAGGCGATGAGCGAAGAGGTTATGCGCAAGCATATTGATCTTTATGTAAATGATTACAGTCTGAACCTGGGTGAAGATGGACATAAAGCAGTGGCCACACTGGCTGAAATCCATGAAAAAATTGCACCGGCGCTTTAGGGAAATAAAAGTGATGCATAATCCTTTAAAAGCAGCTGTGTTTGCTGAGTAGGATAGGAAGCTCCCAGGAACTGTTGCACACTGCGGATACCCCTGAGCGCATTGGTCAGGAACAGCTCTTCGGCGTTCTTCAGATCATCAATCGTACCCGGTTGCTGTAGCGCCTGCAGCCCGTTACTTAAAAGATAAGACCGGAATACCCCTTCCACACATCCCTCGTTAACAGGAGGCGTAAAAAGTTGCCCTTTACTGATCCAGAAAATATTGGAAATGACTGATTCTGCAATACGCCCGTTTGTATTCAGGATAACAGCGTCATCCAGTTGATGGGCAACACAGTATTGCGCTGCCCGGCTGTAAAGAAAGCCGCTGGCAAGCTTGAGACCGGAATAGGGGGAAGCCTCTTTCCGGAGCATATCAAATAGCCCAACGGATAAGCCGGTATCTCCAGTACCGGCAGACTGAAAAACAGCAGCTTCAATCAGGTAGTGCAATGCCTGGTTGGCAAACAAATCCCCGTCTCCATGCGAAAAGGACAGGCGTACCCTGGCACTGCTGCTGCACTGGTTCAGCATACACAGTTCCAGCAGCTGCTCAAAAATAAGATCAACAGAGACGTCTTTCGGCAGTGTATATTTTAACAATGCCAGGCTTTTTTCGATCCTGTTTTTATGATAGACACGGAGCGGAATCTGTGAGTGATGTACTCTTACCGTTTCAAAAAAACCATCGCCATAACGATAGCCTTTATTGCCTGCGCCCAGAACCGGCTGCTCTGCATCATAAAAAGCCCCGTTAAAACATAAAAATTTCATAAATGCATGCTTTTGGATCGGCTATTGCGGCTGAATTTTTGAGGGCATGCCTGGTTTTGCAGAAGAATTGGACTGTGTCCTTGCTGAATCAAAGGCCCTGGATTCCTCCGGACTCAGCTTTTTCCGGGTTTGCTGTACATTAACAGAGTCCAGCAGCGCTGCAAAAATGTCTGGCTTGCGCTGATAGTACTCCAGGCTTTTAGTGAACTGTTCTTTAGTGATATGATGCAGCGCGAAAATCTTGTTTAACACTTCCTGGTTAATGGCAGCGCGGTTCAGCTGCGGATAACGAAAATAAACATAGCTGTTTACAAATTCACTGCCTTTTGCAATATCCCATAACACCGCTTCCATCTTTTCTTCTGATAAAACGCCCTTTGGCCGGCCACAAGCGGCTACCAATAACAGACAAATAGCAGATAACAGTATTTTTTTCATATTGTCTGGACGCTGTTTTTTAAGAGAGTATCAATGATGTCACGCGCTACAGCTGTTTTAGGCTTGGACTCAAATGAAAAGGAGGCGCCGCTTCTGGAATAGATGGTTATTTTATTGGTATCTGCACCAAATGCAGCTCCGTCATTCAGGGAGTTCATTACAATATAATCCGCGTTTTTTTTATTTAGCTTTTCCAGTGCATTAGCCGCTTCATTATGAGTTTCCAGTGCAAAGCCTAATACAAGCTGACCGTCTTTTTTAAGCTGTCCCAGCCGGGCCAGGATATCTTTGGTTTTTACAAGGCGGAGCTCGGGTGTGCCGTTCTCTTTTTTTATTTTTTCAGGGCTTACATACTCCGGTCTGTAATCGGCTACTGCCGCGGCCAGCAGCGCAATATCTGTAGTGTCAAAATGATCCATACAGGCGTTGTACATTTCTTCTGCAGAGGTAACGTTGATCACCGTCATACCGGAAAGGTCCAGTTGCTGTACCTCAGGTGCAGGGCCTAATACCAGAAGTACTTCTGCGCCCCGGTTCCGGCATTCTGAAGCAAGCGCATACCCCATTTTCCCCGAAGAACGGTTACCAATGTACCGTACCGGGTCAATGGCTTCCTGCGTGGGCCCTGCAGTAATTAAAACTTTTTTCCCCGCAAGGTCTTTTCCGTCAGTGGCAGTAAAAAAGGATTCGATCTGCCGGATAATGTTTTCCGGTTCTTCCATTCTCCCTTCTCCGATAAGACCGCTGGCCAACTCCCCGTGATGAGGAGCAAGGACAATATGCCCGAAAGCCTTTAGCTGTTCAATATTTTTTTTGGTGGCAGGGTGCTTCCACATATCTTCATCCATAGCCGGCGAAACCATTACAGGGCAGGTAGCCGAAAGATAAACGGACAACAACAGGTTGTCACAATGCCCGTTAGCCATTTTGGCAAGGGTGTTGCAACTCAGGGGAGCTATCAGCAATAAATCGGCCCAACGGCCCAGGGCTACATGATTGGCCCAGGTATTGCCGGTAGCCATATCTGTGAGTACTTCATTTTTGGATAGCGTAGCCAGCGTAAGCGGTGCAACAAAGTCTTTTGCCGCAGGGGTCATTATTATTTTTACCGCAGCCTTTGCCTTAACCAGCAATCGCACCAGGTGTACGATCTTATAGGCAGCAATACTGCCACTGATACCAATTGCTATTTTTTTACCTGCTAACATTTATCAAAAATACGGTTTCAAAACCGAATAGAGCCTTTGGTATTTATTCATGTTCCGGTGAATATTCCGGCAGGGTATTGTAAAATTATCCTTATTCAGCACACGCTGTTCTATCCTTTTGCCCCGGTTCAATTTACACTTCCGGGCTGATTAACGATCAACCCTGCCGTACAAATAAAAACCACAGCCAAACCCTGTCAGCTGTGGTTCAATTCAATAAAAAGAAAGTGATTAGCTGAACAATTCGTCTTCAGCTTTGCGGTAATAGATCTTGTCGTCTAAAAATTCCTGGGTTGCTAAAAGTGCAGGATTGGGCATTCTTTCGTATGCTCTTGAAATCTCAATCTGCTCTTTGTTTTCATGAATTTCTTCCAACGTGTCTGTATGGCTGGCAAATTCATCCAGTTTATTATGCAACTCTTCCTTAATGGAAATGTTGATCTGGTTGGCTCTTTTAGCAACTATGGAAATAGACTCGTAAATATTACCCGTCTTGTTCTTTATTTCCTGCAGGCTTTTTGTTTCAACACTGCTGGGTGTGCCTACACTAAGATGCCTTCTTAATTTGCTCATTATGATTTAATTTTTGTATTTGTGAAGTTGATAATTCTGAATATTTTTCAATATCGGATTTATATTTACTGTCTGGAAAGCGGTCCAGGAATTCCCTGCAGGCGGTTACCACATCGCTGTAACGTTCTGCTTTTTTATCCATTACGCTGCCTTCCGCAAAAAGGAAATAAGATTTTACCGACATCAGCTTGTATTCGTCTGCGCTTTGCGACTCAGGAAAATTATCAAGTAAAGTGGCAAAGGTTACACCTGCTGCCCTGTAATAGCCCATATCATAATACAGTTTTGCGCTTTTGTAGTCTTTTATCTCGCGCTTTTTCTGTAATTCATCCAGAATACGGTTGGCTTCACCCAGCCTTACAGAACTGGGATGGGTGTTCACAAACGTTTGCATGGCGCCTATAGCCTTAAAAGTATTGCTCTGATCCAGTTCCGGCTTGGGTGATTGCAGGTAAAAAATATAGGCCCTCATGTATTCCATTTCTTCATACTTGGGGCTGTTCGGAAAACTTTCCAGATAGGTTTTGAAGTAGTTCTCAGCCATCGTATAATCTTTCTGGTAATAGGCTGAATAAGCGTACTTATAATAAATGTCCTGGTATTGGGGCGTGGTTTTATAATAAGGCAGGATATCATCAAATACCAGCTGAGCCTTATTGTACTTCTTTTTAGCATAGAAGTCTTCCGCCATTTTCAGCTTATACGCGGGGTCCTTACTCTTCAAGATCTTATTGATGCCGGGCCCACAGGAGGACAAAAGAAATAAGCTAAAAAGAATGATGAAAAATCTCATAAAGTGTGCAAAGTTAACTATAACCCTGCAAATATTCATAAAAACCTTACCCACCCAAAAAAT
>DASVMC010000022.1:0-8543 GCA_036384555.1 Niabella sp.
TTGCGATCAGGGAAAAAGTACTTCAGCTGTTTGAACATCCTTTCCCTAAATACGGAAAAACGCTGCATCCCGGCTTTCAGTATTTTACCGCTGCGGAATGGCTGCAGTTTGCCAATATGCATTTGCAACACCATCTGCGGCAAAAAGCAAGGATTGACAAAGCGTTATTAAAAACAGGCCCCATCAAAAATGACGGCCACTTTTAATGAAGTGCCTGCATGGCTTCCGGCTTAACCTGCCTGGGATGCGATCCGGGTCTGTTTCAGGATGGTTCGTTCAGCAGCCCGTCGATAAAGGATTCAAATTCTTTTTTGAATTCCTCATAATGTTTTCCGGTACCCGGACCGTTAAAACCGGAATGAATTTCCCTTACATTCCCTTTTTTATCAATAATGATGGATGTAGGGAATGCCTTGATGCTCTCCAGCTGGGGCAGTGTTTTTTCTGTCCGTTGCTCATCGGAAACAGCCACACCTGTTACCAGGAAGGGATATTTTACATTGTACCGTTTCTGAAAAGGGATCAGCGCCTTGCGCGATTCTTCAAAATCACCGGTTCGCTCATAAGCCAGACCAATGATCTCCACTCCCCGGGCCTTATTGCGGGCATAAAAGTCGCTCAGGTAAGCCGTTTCATCCATACAGTTAGGACACCAGGATCCCAGGATCTGCACGATGACCACTTTGTTTTTATAACGGGCATCATTAATAGAAACCCACTCACCGGATGTGGCCCGGAACCGGAAATTGAGCCGGTGCTCCCCCTCTCTTAATCTGGTATATGTATATTCATCCGGAAGCTGTACGGTATCGTTTCGCTGCGCGGACCATCTTTGTGAAGCGCTTAACCCGGAGTACACTGCGGCCTGACGGATGCTGTCCTTATCATTCAGCAATGCGGTAAACACAAAGGCATGTCCGCCGTCAAAACCGGAAAGATGCAGGGAATCACCATTAACCGCTCCTTCAAGGTAGCGGTAATCACCCGAAGGCGTCAGAAAAGTGCCTGTGATCCGGCCACCGGGCTCCTGCGCAAACTCGCCAATAGCCTGTTGGGTCTTACCGTTCCCGGAGCTGAAGGATACAGCCCAGCGCCCGGTGATATCCACTGCTGCCGGTTTGTTGAAGGAGTACCGCTGACTTACACCATGCAATGCATAGAACGGGATCTCCTCTTTACGTTTACCATAGTTCTTTATATACACGCCCTTCAGGTTACCATCTTTTTGAACCTGTAATGCAAAACCGGAGGCAAAAAACGGCATCCGGATCCAGAGGGAATCGCCTTTTTGCCGGATCGCATCCACCAGCAGGCGCTCCCCGGCATTGATCACATAGAGTACCGGCTTACCTTTCAGCGTAGCCGATTCAAAATTAAAAATGATTTGCTGCCCATCCGGCCGCTCCAGTACTCCCTGCCAGATGCCGGGTTTAATAAGCTGTGCATGGCTCTGCAATGACGCCAGCAGAATGCATAAGAAAAGAACGGATCGATATAGTTGCTGCATTTGTACTCTTTTTGTGTTAAAATGAAATTGATCATTACTGGCGAATACTTCAATAATGCCCCTGAAAAGTTGTTCTCAATATAAAAACAGTGTTTGTTGAACAACTGTTTTTTTTTAGTGTCATGCCTGCTGCGGCAGGCGGGCAGTCCTTCAACCTTAGAGATCTTTTAACTGCTTCTGCTATTACAGGATTCGCTCAGGGGCGACGAACCAACTTTCCTGTCTGTATCACCAGCGCCGCCACTAAGTTATCACTTTACATCAAACCATAACCGGGTCAGCAGATCATCCGTTCCCTGAGCGGCTACAGCGGCTTTATAATTGGTACCATTGAGCGATTGTTCCGTGCCGGGATAAATGAACCGCACCGGGATCTTTCCATCCAGCACCCCGGATACACCGGGTACCAGTTGCGGATAATCCAGCCGGCGCCATTCGGCAAAGGCCTCCAGTCCCTGGCCATACAACGCGATCCATTTTTGCTCACCAATGGACTTTTTATAGTTTGCCGGGTTGTAGGCTACCGCAGCCTGATTGAGGTATGCATTGATCACCGTATTATCTGTGATCTGGTATTGGTTAAGGGATGCAGTAATGGCCTGCCGGTACAGATCCGCTGCATTCCCGGATAATAAGCCCCGTGCGACCGCTTCTGCCTTTGCAAACAATACTTCTGCATAATTTATAATCACCGCAGGATCCGCATCCGACCGGAAGAACGTCAGCCCCGGTTTGGATGTTTTTGCAAAACCCAGGTTGTTGGCATCACTGTTGGTGAGTCCGCTCGGTACTCCCACATACCTGGTAACAGAAGGATCTGTGGGCTTATCTGCAAAAGCTGCCAGCCGGGGGTCATTCAGGGCATATAATTGATCGATGATCGTTTTCCCTACCCGGTAATCATCCCGCGTTGAAAACCACGCAGCAACCGGGTTTTGCAATGGCGGTTTGTCATATCCCAGCTGAGCGGTTTCTCCATTGCTGCTGATCAGCAGGGATGGATCGGCCGTTACTTCACTGATCACCTCTTTGGCTTTTCCGGGTTCTCGGTCTGCAATACGCAAAGCGATACGCAGCCGGAGCGCGCCTGCAAATTTTTTCCAGCTGTCCGGATTCCCGCCGTATAAAACATCTCCCGCAATAGCTCCCGAAGCCGTATTCAGCGTTGCAGCAGCGGCTTTCAATTCGTCCAGCAGACCAAAATATACCTCTTTCTGCGCATCGTATACCGGGGTAAGGGTTTCTTTTATTTTACCGGACTCCTTATAAGGAATGGCGCCATAGGCATCGGTCAGTAGCTGGAATATCCAGGATCTCAGGATGGTAGCAACGGCTTTATAATTTGCATTGGCTTTCCCATCCGGGAACTGAATGATCGTATTCAGGTTGGTGATCACCTGCGCATAACTAGTATTCCAGAGCGAAGTAAAACTGCTGTTGCTGAAGATATAACGGTCCGGCTCTGTATACTGTATCTTGGCCCAGTGCTGTATGATAAGCAGGCTGGAATTAAAATTATTATCTGCTCCCCAATAGGTATCTGCGGCTGTTTTTTCCGCAGCTGTCAACAAATAATCCGGTTGCGGATCCTCTACTGCATTGGGATTGCGGTTGATCTCTGCCAGGTTCTTTTTGCAGGCAGTAAAAGCAAGCGTGACAAGAATAACAAATAGTTGGAATATATTTTTATACATAACTGCCGGTTTTAAAATTTGAGGTTCAGGTTAAATCCGATATTCCGCACGGTTGGAAGCGTCAGATCTTCCAGGCCCTGCGCGTTACCTGTGGTAAAGGCCACTTCGGGGTCTATGTTGGGTACTTTTTTATGGATGATCCAGAGATTACGGCCCACCACCGCAACGGAAGCCCCCTGAAAACCGATCTTCCGGATCCATTGCTGCGGCAGGTTATATCCCAGCTTTACTTCCCGCAGCTTTATATAAGAGGCATCATATACATATTCTTCCTCTATGTTACGAGAAGCCTTATAATATTGTGAAGCAGGGATAATAGCCGTATTTTTCCGGCCATCAGCGGTTACTCCGTTAAAGATCATCCCATCGTCATATACCGTTTCTCCATTCGGCCCGCTGGATCCTGCCCTGGTACCGTTAGCCTTATTATTGCCAGGGTAATAATAACTAAGCCCTCCATGCTCCGCATCCCGTCCCGGCAGCGTAAGCGCTAACACACCTGTGTAGCTACCGGTAGAGTTGGTGCCGGCGAACAGGGAGCCGCCGATGCTGGCATCCACCAGAAAGGAAAGACTGAAATTTTTATAGGTCACGGTATTGTTGATACCCCCCACCCAATCAGGGGTGAATTTACCCAGCACTTTCTTATTGGGGTCGGCCAAAGGAATACCGCTGTTGTTTACAACAATATTGCCCTGCACATCCCGCAGGTACGCATTACCAAACAAGGTGCCGTATGGTTTTCCAACAGCAGCAATGACTTGCACACTGCGATAGGAGCCCAATACATAGTTCTGCAGGCGATTCTCATAATCCAGTACCAGTACCCGGCTGCGGTTTGCTGCATAATTGAGGTCAACATTCCATTGAAGATCGTTGCTCTTCACCGGAATGATACCCAACTGCACTTCGATCCCTTTGTTGTTGATCTTTCCGGCATTCATCAGCTTCTGATTGTATCCTGTTGCTGCCGTCACATCTACTTTCAGGATCTGGTCGATACTATTTGAGTTATACAAGCTCAGGTCCAGCCGAACCCGGTTATTCAGCAGTGTTGCTTCCAGCCCTACTTCGGAAGCAATCGTGCTCTCCGATTTAAGGCCGGGATCATAGTCAATACCGGAGGTAATTAACTGCGGATTGCCCAGGAACGGAGCATTAAAGTTGAATATATTGGTTAACTGATACGGCTCTGCACCGTTGCCCACTTTGGACCATCCGCCCCGGAGCTTCAGATAATTCAGCGTTGCTGACTTTATATCCAGCGCATCTGTCAGTACCAGGCTGGCGTTTACCGAAGGATAGAAATAGGAAAGATTTTGTACCGGGAGCGTGGAAGACCAGTCATTCCGCAGCGTCAGATTGACGAAGGCAAAGTTCCTGTATCCCAGTTGTCCGGATGCAAATGTGCTGTAGATCTTTGACTTTGAATAATAATTAGACGACACCAGCGGATCTCTTGAATTGGTCAGGTTATATACATCAGGTACTGCCAGACGCGGTGCCTGCTGAATGTTTTCCTCATAAATTCTGGTACGTGCATTCCATCCGGCAAAGGCATCCAGACTGAACAGACTGTTGATGTTCTTATTATAACGCAACATGGCTTCCGTATTATTTTCATTCACCATATACGCATCTTCCTCGTAAGAACCGAAGGGAGTTCCATTGGTTCCATAAGCCACTTTTAATTTGCGACGGTCGTTATAATAATCGGTACCGGAGCGGAAATTGACGCTTAGACCGTCAAGGATCGTATAGTTAATATTCACATTCCCGATGATCCGGTTACGACGCTGGCTTACGGTGTTTTCATAAGCGATCCAGTACGGGTTGCTGTAATAGCTGTTGTTCCAGTTGATGCCGTTGCCATCGGCGTCCTTATAATTTTTCAGCTGGCTGATATCTACCTGCCGGCCAAACCAGGTAAACTGCAGCATGGTGCTGGTTGCCCGTTTCCCGCCGGCGCCCGGAAGATTGGGAGCATCATTGATAACATAATTGGCGTTTACACCTACTTTCAACTTAGGCGTTACATTATAGTTTGCATTAAAGGAAACATTATTTTTTCCGGCTTCACTATTGGGTACAACGCCCAGCTGTTTTTCATTGTTATAAGAAATGCGGTAATCATAATTCTCTCCTGCATTGGCTAATGCAATCCCATTGCTGTAAGTAACTCCGGTTCTGAAATAATCCCTTACATTGTTGGGGTGGGGCGCAAAGGGAACCGGTTCTCCATCAGAATAGAACTGGGGAATGAGCCGCCCATCCATCTTAGGCCCCCAGCTCTCATCCACCCCATCGTTTACACCACCTCCTTTGCCGTCCACGTAGCTGAACTTCCCTTCAGAACCCTGTCCGAAAACATCCTGATACTCCGGAAGGATCAGCAAACTGGCAAGGTTTACATTTGAGTTAAACGTTACGCCTAACCCCGTTTTGCTACGGCCGGTTTTTGTTTTGATCAAAATAACACCCTGCCCTGCACGCGAACCGTAAAGCGCCGCCGCATTGGGCCCTTTCAGTACGCTGATGGTTTCAATGTCCTCCGGGTTCAGATCGGCGATCGCATTGCGGAAATCCCGTGAGCCGCCTGCCCCCAGTTGTGAATTATCAACCGGAATTCCATCCACCACGAACAGCGGCTGATTATTTCCTGCAATAGAAGTTTCACCTCTTATTACGATACGCGAAGAGCCCATATCTCCCTGTGTATTGGTGATCCGCACCCCTGCTACTTTACCGGCCAACGCATTAACGATATTGGTCTCCTTTGCTTCAGAAATATCTTTTGCCTTTAGTTCCTGCGTAGCATAGCCCAGCGATTTTTTTGCTTTAGAAACTCCTAAAGCAGTAATCACCACTTCATCCAGCGCGTTGGTTGCACTTTCCAGCTGTACAAACAGAGGACCATTTACACTATCCGTATTGACCTGGCGATTCGCATATCCCACAAAAGAAAATAGTAAAATACTATGCGGGCCGGCCTTCACAGAAAAGCTTCCCTCTTCATTTGAAATCGTACGCCGGTTCGTGCCTGCTACTTCTATGGTTACACCTCCCAACGGTGTGCCGGATGCCTGTTCTACGACCTTACCTGTAATGGGCAGGGTTTGCGTTGCAGCCTGCAGGGGCAAAAAACTGAGCGCTGCATAAATAAGTCTTTTTAGAAATTGGTTCATTGTTACATTACATTTTAAAATACTCAAATGGTTGCGGCTAAAGCATACGGATCCCGTTCGGCTTCAGACCGTTTATTGAAACTGAAATGAAAAGCGGTTAAAATCAGCAGCAACAACAACACATCATGCCGGCGTGTTGCAGTGTTGGTATGTTACGACAGTTCATCTGCCGGCAATTGGGAGACCTGTGGCCCTGCCCCGAGGATTGCATTTTTGTGTTCATGTTCAAAAATTGCCGTTTAAAAAATTGGTTTAGGAAAGAAAATCGTGAATAGCAGCCAATGCAGGGAACATTGTCGATTCACTTATCTTTCCGCCTTCTGGCGGATGGATGTAGCACCGGTCTTTTTAAAAACGGTTGCTAAGACGTCCCCGGGCCATCTCCCTCAGTCTTTCTTGATAAGTTGTCTGGTAAGACGATGCAAAGGTAGTTGCTAAATTATTACCGGCAAAATAAATTTCTACTAAACAAGTAGACTATTAACAGGAAGCCGGTGGAACCCGATGAACTATAAATAATCAGGGCATGATCCCTTTCAGTTCCCGGCCTTCAATTTTAATAGCTTTCCGGCTAAAATAGGTAAGACCGTTTTATGGTAATGTACTGAAGTCTACCTGCGGTGCTTTGCGGGTGGGCAAACGTTCGATCATCGTATTATAAGGAACATAATCATTGAAGAAGCCGCAATTCCTCAGATAAAACTGTCCGTCTTTTGTGCCACCTGCATAATCTTTTCTGTATCCCGTACGGGCGGTATTATCTGCTGTAAAGCGGGCTTTCGTGAGCTCATGCCAGTTGCCTTTTGCATCCCGTATCCATTGGTTGCCAAAATACACCTGCCGGGTTACATTACCCATATCCGGATTAAAATTCTCCAGGAAAGAATGCGGATGTTTTAAATAAGTAGCCCCTTTAGGCCTTCTGAAGCTGGCCACCAGCAGCCAGGTATTTTTTGTACCGTCATAAAAGTATGCAGTATAAATGGTGTGGTTATCGCCGTCCGGTATCACGTGCAGCAGGAACTTATAGGTAGCAGCGGCCTTCCAGTTGTACCGCAAAATGCTTTGACCGCCGGCCCCTTCATTGCCAAATTCTCCTGTGTAAACACCTTCTCCCTTTTTCAGCAGTTTAATTTTCTGATCTTCCGGTATGGACTTCGGATCATCTGTAGCATAAGGGCTCCAGACAGAAAAAAGGATACGCCGTTCGGTTGCTGTATTTACCTGCATTCCAAAATAACCTTCGCCAAAACCATCGGCCATAAAATAGCTGCCAATGATATCATTTCCTTCGGGCACCGTTACTTCATTATAGAACCACTCTGCATCCACATCTTTCGGCAGCTGATAACCTATATGCACAGAGGGTCCTCTTCTTCCCCAATGAAAAAAATTGCCTTCGTTATTCCTTGTATACACCGCTTTATCCGTTATGGCGGTGCCTTCCAGCTTCAGGGCTTTTATATCCGGAAATGCGGTGCCTTCCTTTTTTATCCCTTTAAAAATAATGGGTACATACCCGCTATCCTTAAGCATCCATTCGCCTACGTAAAGCTCAGGTGCCGCGCCGCTCAGCAGTATTTTTTTCTTTTTACCAAAAATGGAAACTTCAATTACCGACGTTGCTTCAGCCGGAACGGCCTCAATCCACAGTTTTAAGGTTCCCGGTTGCGTTACGCGCACATAAGCGGTAAATCCGTCACCGGTTTTTACCCAGTTTACAACCCCGTTACCGGTGATCCGTATACCTTCTTTATCCCGGTTCAATGCCCATGCATTGCCGCCCAGGGGAACGGTTATAGCCTGCGCGCCGGCATTGCCTATGCTCCAAAGCAACACACCGGTAAGTATTATTTTCTTAAAACGATTCATATACCTGATTTATACAGCCACGAATATAAATTGAATACCCCGGTATCGACGGTTCAAACGGTTGCATAAAAATTCCTGCCGGCTATTTGCTTTACCTTTGCCTGTATGACAGAACAAATAAATATTGAGATAAAAACATTGGGAAAAGATCAGTACGATGCCCTTAAGGAAACCATGATCGCTTCCTATCCCAGTATGCCGGAAAGCTACTGGCAACGGGAGCAGATCAACCGGCTGATCAATCTTTTCCCGGAAGGCCAGGTTGCTATTTTTGTCAATAACCGT
>DASVMC010000023.1:0-1509 GCA_036384555.1 Niabella sp.
CACATTTACACGCGTGCGAAGCGGGTCGGATGCTGCATTCTGAGAAAATGCAGTGAAGGCCGCTAATACAGGCAATACGCCTGCTATTGATCTTATTTTCAACATAATTGCTTGATTATTTTCCTGAAAAAATTTCTTTAAGGGATACCGTTTTATTGCCGACAATGGGCTGTGCATAGCTGGCGATAAAAAACAAGTAGCCCAGTGTCACAAAAAGGAACAGCAAGGCATACCGCAACCCGACCATATCGCCCAGCGCCCCTACAATAAAGGGAACCAATGCGCCTCCAAATATGCCGGAACACAAAATGCCCGAAAAGGAACCATGGTGTTTGCTTACCGAATTGAGCGCCAGTGAAAATACTACAGAGAACATTACAGAAATTGTAAGCCCCGCAAAAGGGAAGGCCCATAAGGACCAGCTCTTACCACCCAGCAAAGCGATCAACAGAACGACTGCGGTCAGCAATACTGCCGTCTTCAGGATGACCCTTGAATCCCATAGCTTCAATACCAATAATCCTAAAAGGCAGCCAAGGGTCATTAATCCCCAGAACCAGGCTACTGCATTGGCACCTCCAGTTGCCGGATCCACACCATGGTAACGTTTTAAAAATTCCGACATCCAGTTGGCCAGGGATTGTTCGGTACCCACATAAGCCACAATACCGGTAAAAAAAAGCCATACATCACGTTTTTTCAGCAGCTCAACATATGCGGATACGGCTCCTGCTTTTTCATCTTCCTTTAATTGAACAACCGGTATTTTAATAACCAGCAACAAAAGGATCATTACTAAAAAAATACCACTAAAGAGCCAGTATAAAGCCGTCCAGTAAGGGCCATTCCTTACCAGCGAGCCTAAAGCATCAATCAGGGCATTTCCCGCAGGCTGTACTGCCAGTTCTTTCAACAGGTAGGAAAAAACAAAAGGACTTACAAAAGAGGCCAGGCCAAAAACCAGCTGCCCCATAACCGAAAAAAACGCAAAATTTTCTTCGCCCCCGGCAGTACGCATGAGCGGGTTAATAATAACCTGCAACATAGCCATCCCCATGCCAATGATAAATAAGGAAGCCAGGGCTATAGCGTACTGTGGGTTCCATGCAAAAATCAGGGCACCGCAAAAGTTGCAGGCAAAGGCAATCAGCATAGATCTTTTTTCTCCCAGCCGCTCAATCATCATACCTGCGGGTACCGACATCACCCCATAGGCCAGAAAAAAGGAGAACGGCAAAAACGAAGCCATCGTCAGGCTAAGCTTATAGGTCTGAATAATAACAGGCATTAACGGACCAAGAATATTGGTAACAAACGATATTACAAACCAGATCAGTAATATAATTCCTACCAGAAAATTATTTCGTTGCTGCATTCTTATGTGTATTTGATATCAATGCCCGTAGTAGCAACCGGGCACTATGAAAATTTGCTGAACACGCTTGCCGCGCAGCCCAGCAAACCGGCTTTATTACCCAATGCTGCTGCTGTAAGCGTTGTATGCGCGCG
>DASVMC010000024.1:0-2256 GCA_036384555.1 Niabella sp.
ATTCGGAATATAGGCTACATGCGCCCTTCCAAAAAAAGGCAGCATATGATGTTCACAAAGGCTGTACAATTCAATGTCTTTGACAATGATCATTTCACTTACATCTTCATGGAACTTCGCAGAATCAATGATCTGATGCGCATCCATATGATATCCCTTTGTAAGTACCTGCATGGCTTTCGCTACCCGTTCGGGTGTTTTTAACAAACCTTCCCGTTCGGCATCCTCACCCAGATGTGTAATAATGTTTTTATAATTTTCAACCAGGTGCTGCGTTACCGCTTCATCGTACCGGTCTTCGTTTTTATAAGCCATGCTGTCAGTAATTTAATTTCATGCCGGGTATTCTACAAAGTTGCGCGGCGTTTCATATAAACGGATCTTTAATTCCTGTTCTTTATTTATATGTGGCCGCAGGAGATCATAAATAACAATTGCAATATTCTCGGCAGTAGGGTTCAGGTTTTTGAATTCCTCTGTATCCAGGTTCAGGTTCCGGTGATCCAGTTTTTCAAGCACTGTTCTGTTTACCAGCTCGCTTAATACTTTCAGGTCCACTACAAACCCCGTTACCGGATCAACATCGCCGGTTACTTTAATCTCCAGCTCATAATTATGACCATGGTAGTGGGGAAGCGAACATTTTCCGAAAACGGTTTCATTGGTAGCTGCATCCCAATCCGGGTTAAACAACCGGTGCGCTGCATTAAAATGTTCTCTCCTGAAAACGGATACTTTCATACTGGGTAAAGGTAAGGATAAACTTAACCAAAATACTCTACATAAATCCGGGGAGTTTCATAGAGTTTAATGCAATGTAAAAGCACCTGTGGCGGCAGATGAGGCGTCAGTTCGTTCCAGATGCCAATGGCCAGGTTCTCCGTACTGCACAGTTTATCTTTCATAAAATCCACATCCTCGTTCAGGTTCCGGTGATCCAGCTTTTCAATAATATACTGCCTGACAATACCGCTCAGTTTTTTTACATCATATACAAACCCCGTTTCGGGATCGGGCTGTCCTTTTACCGTAATATAAAGTTCATAGTTATGGCCATGCCAGTTTTTATTGGCACATTTACCAAAGACCTGCTCATTTTTCTCTTCTGACCATTTGGGATTGAACAGTTTATGAGCCGCATTAAAATGTTCTATTCGCGTAAGATATACCATAGAGGCTGCAAAATTATCAATTTTTTGAGAAGAAGGTTGATTAAATATTTTAATACCTGTATCCGGCAGTTTCCCGGCCAGCTACGGACCTTATGAACGGGTACCTGCAGAAATTCAATGATTTTAAGAAGGAAACCGTTGGCTCCGGAATGAAAGTGATACCTTTGCAAATCTTATTGTGCACAGTATATGAACATATTGATCATAGCAGCTACTAAACTGGAAATACCTTCCCTTATACAGTTTTCAAAACGGCAGCGGACTATTGATATTCTGATAAGCGGTATCGGTGGGGCGGCTACTACCTATGCGCTTACAAAAGCTCTTGCAGAAAAGAAATATGATCTTTTGATACAGGCGGGTATAGCAGGCAGCTTTTCGAAAAAGTTGTCCCTGGGAACAACAGCGGTGGTAGGGGCTGATTGCTTTGGAGACATTGGAGTAGTGGAGGATAAAGTGTGGAGATCTGTTTTTGACCTGCAGCTGATGCAGGTTAATGAAAGACCTTTCAGCAACGGCTGGCTGGTAAATCCGCATAAGCGGTTACTAAAAGCAGCAGGGGTACCTGTAGTAAGGTCTGTTACTGTAAATGAAATTTCTACAGATAAACGAACTATCGCCTATTTTGGTACCAAACTTGAAGCGGTAACAGAGTCAATGGAAGGTGCTGCCTTCCATTATGTGGCTTTACGGGAAAAGATTCCTTTTCTGCAGATCCGGTCCCTTTCAAACAGGGTTGGTGAACGGAACAAGAGCCAATGGCAAATAAAAGAATCGGTGCAGCACCTGAACCAGACCGTTTTAAAACTGATTCATGAAATGCACAACCAGCAATGAGCGCCTTATCTGAATCTGGTACCTGTTTTGAAAAGGCGACTATAATAAAATTTCTATAACATAAATATGATGCTTAGAATTGGATTTTCTCCCTGCCCGAATGACACTTTTATTTTTGATGCTTTGGTGAACGGGAAAATTGATACAGAAGACCTGGAATTTGAACCGGTGCTGGAAGATGTGGAAACATTGAACCGCTGGGCATTGAAAGGAGCATTGGATATTACGAAACTGAGTTTCCCTGCCT
>DASVMC010000025.1:0-4922 GCA_036384555.1 Niabella sp.
TACCTGCTTACACGGCATCCGGCGTCTTTCTATAACCCGGAAGGCATAGGTGGCAGGAGGAAGCAGGTGAACGCTATCATTCGGAAAATTGCGGACCGCTACCAGGCTGACCTTCTTGATATGGAGCAAAGATTCCTGGCCGTGGGGAAGATCGGAACGGACAGGGATTCGCTCATCTGCAACGAAGCAAACGCCAATAAAACAGATGGTATTCATCCTACACCAAACGGGTACAGGTTTATGGCGCTTTCGATCTATGATTATATCGTCTGTCATCATCTTCCGAAAGAAGCCATTGTATGCTTTGGGGATAGTATTACCAGGGGCGACGGGTCGAATGACCGGGAAAGCTATCCGGGGTACCTGAATAAATTATTGACCACAGCCTGAGGCATTGATGGTAGTTGCATTTCAGCATGGTCAGCAATAAAGCAGAAAAGGACAAGAGCTCATTGTGCTCTTGGTAGTGAGTTGAAATATTCCACAGGAGACATTTTAAAGTATTTCTGAAAGTTGCGGCTGAAAAGACTTTGCGAGCTGTATCCCACCATCTTCGAGATTTCGTAGAGTGAGCATTCATTTTCAGCAATTAATCCGGCGGCCTTCTTAAGGCGCGTGATGTCAATTAACTCCTTTGGCGATAGCGAGGACAGCGATTTGATCTTGCGATAAAAAGTAGTACGGCTCATAAACATGTGCTCGGCGAGTTGATCTATATCGATGTTCGGATCTTTAATATTGTTTCGGATATATTCGTCCAGCTTTTTTAAGAACATTTCGTCGGTTTTTGAGTGTGCCATTACGCGAACGTCTTCAAATGGGGATCCGGCAAAATGTTCTTTTATTTTGCGGCGGTTCTTCAGCAGGTTCACGATCTGCACCTGCAGCAGCTCTGCTGAGAATGGTTTTTGTATATAGGCATCTGCTCCCACCTCCAAACCCTCGATATGTGCTTTGTAGGTATTCTTGGACGTTAATAAGATGATCGGTATATGGCAATATTCAACATTGGATTTGACCATCCTGCACAGTTCAAAGCCGTCAATTCCCGGCATCATAATATCAGATATAATTAAATGAACTACTTCTGTATCCAGGATGTTTTGAGCAATTTCACCGTTCAATGCCAGGTGCAGCTGGTAGGTATCTCCCAATACAACGGATAAGAAATCAAGAAGATCCTGGTTGTCATCAATGATCAGAATACTGTCGGTCATGCTATTTTATTTTTTTCCAGCTGCTTAACTGGAATTCAAATTTCTGGTGGATGGGCAGCTGTAATTCAAAAATAATCAATTCCGGGTCACCTGAAGCCAATCGTAACGATCCGTGATGCAGTTCAGTAAGCGATTTCGCCAGCGACAAGCCAATACCTGTTCCGGGTTTATTGTTGCCGCGCATCCTGAAAAAAGGCTCAAAGATCTGCTCCCGGTATTCCGGGGGTATGCCTTTGCCGTCGTTGCAAAAGCGAACGGTAAAGTGCTCATCTGCAGTACTGAAAGGAGCAATATTAACTGAAGCCCGCGTGGCCGCATATTTGATCGCATTCGATATAAGGTTGCTGTATATTTTAACCAGTGCCTCGCGGTCTACAAAAGCCATCAAATGCGCGCCCGGCAGGTCCAGGCTCAGGCTGATCTTATTATTAAGGGCTTCCTGTTTAAAAGCAGCTACCTGGTCGGCCAGGAGGCTTGTGATATCTGTTTTTACAAAATTGAGGCTGAACTGGTCGGCTTCTGTTTTCCTGAAATCGAGCAACTGGCTGGTTAATTCTACCAGCCGCCGGGCATTCTTTTCAGCGATCAGCAGGCTCTTTTTAACGGTCTCCTGATCGCCAAATTTTTTAGTAAGCCATTCGATAGGACCGGCGATCAGTGTAAGCGGCGTCTGAATTTCGTGCGTGATATTTGTAAAAAACTCAATTTTTGCCTGGTATATTTCTTTTTCTTTCTCATGCTCGAACAGCTGCTGCTTGCGGAGATGCTTCCGCTCCAGGTAGCGATTATAGAAACGGATAGCCAGGTACAGGCTCATACCCAGGATCAGTATATACAAGATATAAGCCGTGTTGCTCTTCCAGAAGGGGGGCAGGATCCTGATGAACAGCCGCCGCTCTTTACCCGTCCAGCTGCCAATATTGCTCTCGGCCTGCACGATGAATTCATATCGTCCGGATGTAAGGTCGGTGAAATACGCTTTCCGGTTGGTATTAAGATAAGTCCACGATTTGTCAAGGCCCTTCATCAAATATTTATACCGGGTAACTTCCGGTGAAGAATAATTTAATGCGGCGAACTCAATACTGAAATTATTCTGGTTGTATTTAAGAATGATCGTATCTGTGTATAAAATGGACCTCGAAAGCGGGCTGCTTTTTTCATTTGGGATTATCTCTTTATTGCTGATCTGGAACCCTGTAATATAGGTTGGCGGGCTTGGCTCTTTCTGATCGAATGCTGCGGGGTCAAAGCCGATCATTCCTTTTACTGAACCAAAATACATTTTTCCATCGGTATGTTTGTAGGCCGAGTTATAATTGAACTGGTCGGTTAGCAACCCGTTGGCCTGTGTATAAACCTTTATTTCTTCTGTAGCAATATTTAAACGGATAAGACCTTTTAGGGAACTGATCCACAAATGTTTTGAATTATCTTCCAGAATGCTGTACAGTACATTGCTGGGTAACCCATTTGCAGTAGTGTACCTTTTGATCGTTTTCCGGTCGGGACTGAGTTTTATGAGCCCGCAGCCGGTTGTGGCAAACCATAAAGCCCGGTCGCTGTCTTCAAAAATATTGTAAACAGGAAATTCATTAATCGTATGTCCCTTTGTGGTATCACCAAATTGTAAATTGCCATGCCGGCCGGTCTGGGGATTATAATAAAAGGCGCCTTCTTTTACACTGCCTGTCCATATATTCCCTCCAGAGTCTTCGAAGATGTCATAAACATAGGTATTATAGGGTATCTGGGGAATACGCTTAAATGTTTTGTGTTGTATATCATATTCCAATAATCCGGCGTTGCGATATGCGGTACCCACCAGCAGCCTGTTATTTCTTGTGCGGTAAATTGAAATCACAAAATCGCTGACCGGCCCACCCTTATCTCCAATAAGCTTAAACCGGTCTGTAATCACCCCCGTACGCATATCCATTATTTCCATCCCCTGTAAAAAAGGACCGATAAATAACTGGTTCCCCCATGCCAGCAGGCCGTGTATATTAGGGTAGGAGATGCTCCCTTTTTTGCCCGTAACGGTATAGTTGGTAAATAACCCTGTTTTTAAATCCAGTTGGCTGATGCCCGCATCTTCAGTGCCGATCCATAAATGGTTCCTGTTATCGGAACAGATCTCCCGCACCGCATTTCCTGAAATAGAATTTACACCCGGCAAGGGGTAATATTTTTCAAACCGTGCATTGTCCCTGGAATAGTAATTCAATCCGCCAAAAAAAGTACCGGCCCACATGCCTCCCTGATTATCCCTGAATATCGTATAAACGGCATTGTCGGCAACAGCATAAGGATCGCCTGCCCGTTTTTTCAGGTTGATGCTTGTATTAGCGGCCATGTCATAGATGTAAATTCCCGATTCGGTAGCGATCCAGTATTGCTGATCATTTCCAAGGGTAATATCCCGCACATAGATCTCATTGTGATCAGTACGTAGTGACAAGGATCTGACTTGCCCCGTTTTATGGTTATAACTTTTCAATCCCTGCTTAAAACAGCCGATCAATAGCTCGTTATTACCGATGGGGTATATTTTGCTGATGGACCGGGCATTTGGTGGCAGGCTTTTATTAACGATCCTTATTTTGGGACGCTGTTTTTTTTGAGGATCATAAATACAAATGTTGCCATCATTATCACCCATCCATAAATGCATGTTGGAGTCCAGGGCAATACAGGATGCGGGGGTCTTTAAATTTTCAACCTTGTTTTCTTTCTGTGTGTATTTGTACAGGGAAAACTGAACGAGGAACCACAGGTTGTTATCCTTATCTATAACCAGGTTATTAGTGTATTCCTTTGGAACGGCTTCCAGTTCTGTAAGCACTTCTTTGTACGGATCGTATTTGAACAGACCTTTACCCGTTCCGATCCATATCATCCTGTTTTTATCTTCTACGATACAGTTAATAACATCATTCCCTAAGCTGCCGAACTGGTCGCTATTGTTTTTGTAAGGCTTAAACGTGTACCCGTCAAAGCGGTTCAAACCGCCACGGGTTCCGATCCATATCAGTCCTTCTTTATCCTGTATTATGGACATTACCGCATTATGCACTAACCCGTCATCTACCTGGTAATGCTTAAAGTAGTATTGCCCATAGCATGAAAAAATGGTACTGTGCAATAGTAAATTCAGCAAAGCAATGTAACGGAAGGATTTCATAATTACTGAATTCAAATATAAATAATGACATCAAAATAGTATGAATTTTAAAATGGAATTGTATTAATTGTTGCAATGGATACCATATTTTGGGACGATTCGACAAAATGATGAACAGAATTTATGAGTGGCATTCATTTATTTTGTAGCTGATTTTAAAATACTAAAAACGATTTTGACTTTAAACCCAACGTGCTGTTTGCCGATGAAATTTATAGTGAAGTTTATGAGAATATACTGATTGTTTGCATCTAAAAATAGCCATTATTAGAAAAGAGGAGGTGTGTAATTTAATGATTATGCAATACCATTCCTTTGGTATAAAACGATTGTGGTAGAACCTGTTTTTTTATTGCTGCAAGAGTTCATGAACCGGCATTGCCGTTCTGACCATCCCTGTTTCGCAACCGGGGGCTGGTGCTGACGGGCAGCAGAGATCTGCTTGCCTGTACAACGATCAGCAAGGAGATCAATAAAGAGGAACGATAAAAGTAAAGTATGAGAACATCCGTTTTGATGAC
>DASVMC010000026.1:0-2338 GCA_036384555.1 Niabella sp.
AATACGAATGCCGCTATTAAACGCTATAATTTCAGGGCGAATACGGATTTTAAGCTATCAAAAACCTTCACCATATCCCTGGGCTTGTCGGGTATTATCTCCAGCGGTAACTATCCGGGCCGTACAGCCGGGCAGATTTTCCAGGGAATTATGTTTACCCCGCCAAACGCTTATCCTGTTGTAAACCCGGATGGATCCAGCCCGGGCGGGTTTGGTAATATTCAGCTGAATCCATATGCCATTACCACACAAACCGGTTATACCAAACAGTTCTATACAACACTGGTCAATAATTTGTCTGCCAAATGGGATCTCTCAGCCATTACGCCCGGCCTTTCGTTAAACGGCCTGGTAGCTTATGATGTAGTTGACATTACACAGAATGTAAGACAGCGAACCCCTGAATTATATAATTATACAAAAGATGATCAGGGCAACGATGTGTATAAGATCGTTGCTACAGAAACCCCATTGGGCTTTTATCTTTTGAATGAGAACTATAAGACTACCTATGTACAAACCATCCTGAATTACGCACGTACTTTTGGAAAGCACAGCGTGTCGGGTATGGTTGCAGCAGAACGGAGAGAATTTGTAAATGTAAATACAACAGATTCAAAAGCGAACCTGCCGGAAAGAAGACAGGGTTTGGTAAGCAGGCTGACCTATAGTTATGACACCCGGTATCTGCTGGAAGTAAATGCAGCGTATAATGGTTCAGAGCAATTTCCTAAAGACAAGCGATATGGCCTGTTCCCGTCTGTTGGTGCAGGGTGGCTATTATCCAATGAAAGTTTCTGGAATAAAAATATTGTGAACCTGCTGAAGATCCGTGGTTCATATGGCCTGGTCGGTAATGACCGCATTGGCGGCGACCGGTTTTTATTCCTTTCCACCTTTGATAAGAATGCGCCCGGCTATTATTTCGGACAGGATCAAAATGTGAACCCCGGGGGAAAGGCGGAAAGCTTTATCGGCAATATGAATGTGACCTGGGAAAAAGCCTATAAGGCAAACATCGGGTTTGACCTGGAGCTGCTGGATGGAACGATCAGCTTAACAGCGGATGTCTTTCATGAACGCAGGGAAGATCAGCTATTAAAAAGGGGATCCGTACCGGTATATGCAGGATATCCGGCCAATACATTGCCATTTGGCAACGTCGGTATTACCACCAATAAAGGTGGTGAAGCCAGTCTGCAATTTAAACGCACCACAGAGGGCGGTTTTTATTATGCGGTCAACGGTACATTCACCTATGCAAAGAATACGATCATTGAAAATGACCTGGCGCCGGCCTTATATCCCTGGCAGGAGCTCCGGGGATATCCGATCGGGGCGAATCTGGGTTATGTAGGCATCGGCTTTTTTAAAGACCAGGCAGATATTGATAATAGTCCGGATCAGTCTTCCTTACAATCGGTCATTCGACCCGGGGATATCAAATACCAGGATATCAATAAGGACGGGAAGATCAATGAAGCAGACAGAACGGTCATTGGCAAATACGGTGCCGAACCGCAGATCCTGTTTGGATTTGGTACCACACTTGCCTATAAAGGGTTTGATGCATCTGTATTTCTTACAGGAGCGGCTCACCGGGATTATTTTATGTCTTCGGGCAATCAGGCTTATACGGTGTGGGCCTTTTCAGGCGGTGCGGGAACCTACAATGTGCTTTCAGAAATTTATGATAACCGGTGGGTGCCCGGCGCCGATAACAGCAATGCAAAATTTCCTGCCGTAAGGCCTATAAGTACGAATAATTATATCGGTTCTACCGTCTGGATGCGCAGCGGCGACTACCTGCGTATCAAAAATGCAGAGATCGGGTATACGCTGCCGGCACCCCTTACAAAAAGATGGACATTTAAAAATATCAGGGTATTTGCACAGGGCACTAACCTGGCTACCTGGGATAAAATAAAAATTGTAGATCCGGAATCGAACTTCAGTACGGGTGCCTATCCCTTAACCAGTACCTACAATTTCGGGATTGATGTTAATTTCTAAAACCAATAAAGTTTATATATATGAAATATAAAATACTGGCAAGCTTATATATAGTACTGCTTTTTATTAATGCCTCCTGCAAAAAAGGTTTTTTAGATAAAACGCCGGATGGTGATCTTTCGCTGAAGGATGTATTTACCAACCCCGTTTATACAGAACAATACCTGACCAATATTTACACGCACCTTCCTTATGAACTGCAACTGGTGGACAATCCGCCGGCAGGTTCGGCACCCTACAATGTGTTTACGGCCGCATCCGATGAAATGGAAATGAGTTATGATCCCAATTTTGCCAATAACATCAATATTGGGAACTGGAACCC
>DASVMC010000027.1:0-2676 GCA_036384555.1 Niabella sp.
TTACCAAGACGTTCTGCCACCAGGATCTGCCCGATCGTATTATTGACCTTATGGGCCCCCGTATGACAAAGATCCTCCCGTTTTAGATACACATTTGTACCGTATTGCTCACTCAGCCGCCCTGCATAATAAAGAGGGGTAGGCCGCCCTGCATAATCGGCCAGCAAAAGATTGTATTCCTTCTGAAAAGACGGATCCTCAATAATTTTCAAATAATTTTCCCGGAGTTCCTCCACATTGCTGTACAGCATTTCCGGTATAAATGCACCGCCGAATTCTCCATAATAACCATGTTCATCCGGCTGTTTATAAGATACCTGCATGAATTGATCGCTCTGATTTTGTGAGTCGTAAAGATACAGTAAAACCAGGGTTCTGCAACCCGCCTGTTGGTGTTATTTAGAGGCAATTTCCTTTTTTTACCAGGGTTTGCTTAACCGGCAGCCTGCTTAACTGGGTGATCATGTAGCAGATATACATGCGCTTAAAATAGATTTTTTATCGGGGGTACAATAGTCGTATCTTTAAGAGGATAGGTTAAAAAGCAATATTATGAGAGTGGTTTACGATGATCGGGTTAATCAGCCCGACGGGAATGCTGCTCCTCCGGCTTTTATAAACAGTAATATCAGTTTTACGGGAGACGCTATCAGTTATCTGGCAAAAAACATGAAGCGTTTTAATATCACTGAATGGATATGGCATATCGAGATCATTAATGGCAAAGAATGGTATATTGTAACGGACAAAAAAGCCTGAACCAACAAGCCCGATAAAAGTATTTTTTAGGTCTGTAAGATTTCTTCAACTCTTACAGATCTAAAATTATTGCATTAGATCGTATTTGGTTTTAGGCCGTTCCGCCTCCCTCCAGATAAAACCCTTTAGCTTCGTTTCTTCCGGTTTCTTGTCTTTTATAGGTGAAAAGGTGCCGGTAGCCTCACTCCTGAATACAATTTTATTTAATTTCTTTTCTGCAAAATAAGCATCCAGTATGTCGGAGGTCACTTCGTTTACCCCCACAAAGGCACTGTCATCATCCTGTACAAAATACAACGATTCCACCGAGCCTTTTGTCTGCATGGAATCCAGCGATCCGTCAGTAAAATGCCCGTCAATCCTGGTTCCTTTTATCTGGTTATAGGCCTGGGCTTCAACCTGGTTGATCATGAACCCGTTTTTAAATGCTTCCAAGTGGTCCATCTGCTTATTCCGGGTATGCAATAAAATAGTATCGCCCGTAATCTGGCTTTCTTTCCCCCATATGACCGGGTTCTGGTATAAACGGAAGGTAGAATCCTTAAAGGAATAGAACAGACTGTCTGAAACAGCCTGGAGCGAATCAGAAAAGATCCTTACATGGTGGAATGCTTCAAAATACCGGTTGGTGCTGTCATTATCTGCGGTTGCTTTGTCTGTTCTGACGGCCGGTGCTGCCTTACCCGTCATCGGCAGTGCTTTCATTGCGGGCGCCGGAATGGCGATTGCCGGTGCCGCCAATTCATCCTGCACTTTATCGGGGATATGCGCCGGAGTGTCCACTACAACGCTATCTCCAACCATTGCCTTATTTTCCGGATCCCTGGAGGATGGTAGCCTGATTATTTTTTTTGCCGCGCCCAACGAATCCGCCTTTTCAGCTATTGCTGTAATCTTATGCGTGTCATGCACAGGCGCAATGTACTGCTGAAGCGTATCACTCGGGGGCAGGCTGTCGGGCTTTACTTTAATGCTATCGCCTCCTAATGCCGGAGATACCACGTACAGGTCGGTGAGTTTTGCGCTGAATAAAGTGTCTGCGGTTATATAGATCGAATCTTCTGCCTGCTTTACGATCATCAGCGGTTTCTGGGTAGCCAGGAAGGCCTCTGTGATGCGGTTCTGATAGATCAGGTTACCGATAACAGTCGTTTTACGCACCGTATCAATCAATACAGCTGATCCTTCAGCCTTGGCTATATTATTGTTCAGGGAAACATTATCCGCGTTCAGCGTAGTGCCTTTCCCATCATTAATAAACGGCCGCTGGCCAAACTGCGCCTCTCCGTTTTTTAAGTTATAAAAACCTTCTTTTGTATCAATGGTGCGGTCTGCGCTGTCTTTTATATGCGTCATTGCTATAAAGCGGGCTATCTGATTTTCCGTATTATACAACAGGGAATCTGTCGTGATCCTGTACGCAGGATCATTGACCAGCACATTCTTCTTAAAATAAACATCCTTAATATCCGTATAGTAGAACGCCTCTTTGCTGGTAATAACCGTTTGCTTGTTCACCACTTTGCCCCCGTTGGTATACGTGGCGATCTTGGTGGCCATATTATAGGTCAGGTCCGGCGTGGTAAGTGTTGCATGCCCGTCGGTCATTTTTACATCCTTATCAAGATAAGCGATCTGTTTGGCGATCAGGTACCGCAAATGACCGGAGTAGATATTTGTTGTATCGGAATCAATAATATGTACGTTCCCCCAGGCTTCAAAGGTATTGGCGCGATCATTTTTTTCACAACGGTCACATTTAAAAACAGTATTGCCCTGCTTCATCAAAACAGCTCCCTGCAGTACGGTCAGATTGGTACTGTCATTTACTTTTTTCAGGGAAATGCTGTCTGCATGAATGATATTAATCGGTACAGGGCCGGCGGGTTTAGCCGGTGCCGGCTGTTGCGCAAAAGC
>DASVMC010000028.1:0-2288 GCA_036384555.1 Niabella sp.
ACATGTGCATAACCACATTCATCGCAGTCTATAACTTTAACACCACTTGAATTCTCGAATAAAGTTTTTCCGGAATGCATTATTGATCAGATTAGTTGATAATAGCTTGCAGTATCTTATTCCAATTAGATATTTCAGGCCATTGAGTGGGTTGGCCGTTTTCTTTTTTACAATCAAAAACATAGTTATTGTTGACGAACCTGTCGATTGTTTCCTCAAAAGATGACTGAAAGCCGTCTGCAATTCCTAGTAGCTTTCCTACCCGGGAACGTTCAAAAATAGCAGCAGACCTTGCATGGTCTTCAGAAATCGCCACATAAAATGCGGGAATATGCAGGGCCGCCAACTCATAGGCGGTCACACCAAAAGCAATAATCGCAAAATCGGCCTTGCTGTATACCTCAGCTATGTTTTCCGGAGAAACAATTAATTCAACAGACAAGTCATTGAAAGGCGGCAAAGACCTGATTGCTTCCACACGCTGAAACTGTGGCCCGCAAACAAGAGAAAAGTTAAAATGATTTTTCCAGCTACCTGATCCTGAGAGCAGATGCAATATCTTTTCTGTAATATGAAAAGGATCAGTTGAACCGAAACTCAGTAATACCCTTTGTGTATGACCTGAAATATGCGTTTTGGGAAAAAGAAAATCTTTGCGGAGCATTACATATTCCCAACCACTGAATATTTTGCCATCGAAGCCACCCCAAGACCATTCTTTTAGTTGCGCTATTGGCGGGAAAATATTCACATCTGCTGCGAGCCTAGTATCTTCCGGGGAATCGTTTACAATTATACGGGTGCCAGTTATTTTTTTTATTTCGTCCAGGTCTTCCTTGCCAAGATCGTTCCGAGTATCATAAATAAGATGCGTGATATTTTCGGAAATCATCAATGCAGCCAGTTCTCCAGTACCTGAAAAACCGCTGATAACTTTTTTTCCATTCCTTGTTATCTTTTGTATCCAGTAATTGTCTTCACGGAGAAAAAAGACATGCCTAATCATGGCACTATCCAATGCATCAGATAGTGCCATCATACGGACAATATGCCCATTCCCAAGCCGGACACTACCATCTGTGCGGATGCCTATTACCTGTTCCACTACAATTTAACCTGTAATGATTCCCTTGTTTTTCTGAGCGGACGTAATCCATCGGCGGGATCTGCTCTCCATTCTCTTTCTATCAGTTCCGAATTACTGGCCTTGATATCCGAATATCCCTCGGCCAGTCTGATCTCCGATAATTGATCAATCACCTGTTTGATCTGGTCGGGCAGCCAGCAATGGCCAGCCTCATACTCATACCCTTTACCATCCAGGTCAATATGAAATTCCACCATCCTGGAATCGTACTTCAATACGGAACCTAATACGACCGCTTGGTTGACGGTATGATCAGACCACCCGAATTCAATTTTTTTATCCGGATAATAATTTGAAAACAGCGAACGCAGACGGCCTATTACCGAAAGATTGACATCTTGCAATGGCGTTGGATAAGAACTGTTGCAGTGAAGGACAAGGATCTCTTTTAGAGCTGTATCAGCAAGGTCATCCAGCACTTGCCTCACTTCATTCTCAGTAGACATTCCGATCGAAAAAACAAGGGGTTTGCCTGTATTCGCACATACTTTAAAAAGATCTTTCCAAAGCAATTCATATGAAGCGATTTTATAAAAATCGACATATGGCTCAAGTGTATCAACTGCAGACAAGTAAAATGGGGTACAGGAAAACAGGAGGTTTTTCTTGTGTGCATAAGCAGCAAGTTCAGGCAGAAACTCCTCTTTCAACTCCCATTGTACTCGTTCGCTCAGTTTTTTATTGTACGCCAGGGCTTCTTTGGAAAAAAGCTCATTAATCTTAAAAAGCTGGAATTTAACCCCATCGCAATTCGCCTCAGATGTTGCATGGATAAGTTCTTTGCACCGCGTCATATCACCATTGTGATTAGACGATATTTCTGAAACGAATAATGGTTTATCGGTGTCAAAAAGTGATTTCATTTGCATCAAATAAATTTTCTGAAAACAGGTTTTGTTGGCTCACCAACTAAATATTTATCAAAACCATTGGTCAATGCCAACTGGTAAATATCGAGTGCCGCATCAAATTGGGCCAGGAAAAATTCGAGCTCTTCATCATTATGTGAATAAGTAGGCACCAATACACCCTGGAAAAGCACTCCCCTTGCAATCATTTCCTGCAGGAAAAGCGTTCTGAATCCATTATCTACCTCCTTGCAGTTGTTCAGAAACTGAAAGGCAGGCGCCCAGGGAGCCGA
>DASVMC010000029.1:0-1753 GCA_036384555.1 Niabella sp.
GTGGTAAAACACATAAGTTTTACGCATCCATGGGCCGTAATATTTCTAATAAAGAAATTCAGCTGACCATACAGGGGCAAACCGTAAGTGCCAATTTTGGTATTATTGACTCAGCTCAGTTCAATATCGAACAACTGATTAATGCAGGAGTATCCAGTTCTCTTTTTTCGGACCGGTATCCGCCGTTAAACGGCAAGCAGGAGCAATTACTGCAGGAGCTTTCTTCTTATGGGTTTGATGCCTATATAAAATTGAAGAACCACCCGCAGCTGGCTAATTATTTGTATGATATAAGCCCCCTGCGTTTTTACAGCGAGACCAATATCGGCAGTCGTCCGGCCAAAAGAGGGCAACAACAGACTTCTATTTCCCTGGGCGATTTACGGGCAATTCCATTCTCCGGCGCCTGGAGCCAGCTGAAGCAAAATGTGCCTGGTTTTTTTGGCGTGGGTACTGCCTTAAAGCAAATGGAATATATCGGCCGGTTTGATGAACTGAAGCAATTGTATAATGAATCCCTGTATTTTAAGACCCTGCTGGACAATTGTGAAATGGCTATGAGTAAATCCTATTTTCCGATAACCGCCTACATTGCGAAAGATGAACAATTCGGCGATATCTGGCAGATGATTTATGATGAGTTTGTTTTAACCAAACAATATATTTATAAGCTGACCGGGCACGATACATTAATGGCGTCCTACCCGGTAGATAAATTATCCATTCGTATGCGGGAGCGGATCGTAATGCCATTGGTCACTATTCAGCAATACGCATTGGTGCAATTGCGGGAAAGCGGCGATGAAAAGGAAGAAAGCATCCGTGAGGTACTGGGGAAACTGGTCATGCGCTGCTCCTTTGGCATTATCAATGCAGGAAGGAATTCAGCATAGTTGATATCATAACTTTTGTAGTTGAACGGAATACTTACCGGATGGCAGCAAATAGCTGCCATCTTTATTTTGCGGTACTGGCATTTTTGCTGCCTCTTTTAATTGCCAACCTTCAGGAACATAAAAGGTGGCAGTACTGCTGGCCGGAATAACGATTTCAAAATGTACGCTCCTTCCGGTCTGTTTCCAGGAGGATGTAATAATGCCCCTGGAGCTATTATAGGAAGCGCTAAATTGGCTAAGACCGGTCACAAAATTGGGTTTCAGCAAAATATTTTTAAAACCGGGCTGGTCAGGATCAGGGAAAATACCGCCCAGCGCCTTATAGAACCACGCGCCAATATCACCAAACATAATATGATTCAGTGATGCATCATTCTTAGCATCCACTTTCCAGTTCTCATAAAGCGTTGTTGCGCCGTTTTCAATCCACCATCCCCAGGAAGGATATTTTTTCCTGGAAGCTAACTGATAGGCAAGATCTGCATATCCGTTCTCACTCAAAACATTCAGCACCGCTTTGGCGCCCAGTATACCTACGTCTAATTGAACGCCATCCTTTCTCACTTTTGCTGCAAGGTTGGCAACCACTTTCGCCTTTATATTTTCGGGAACAACGCCCCAGTATACGGGGGTGCTTAATTCCGTCTGCAGTCCGCTGCCGTAAATGCCGGTGGTGGTATTCAGGTATTTTTTGTTGACGGCATTTTTTATTTTTTCCGCTAAAGCAAAATAGGCTGCTTCATCTTGTGACTTACCCAGCAGTTTTGCTGCCTTTGCAAGTATCGTTACATCTGCATAATAGTATAAGGAGGAAGTAAGCTCCACAGGTGATTTGGACTTTACGGGTACCCAATCTC
>DASVMC010000030.1:0-3055 GCA_036384555.1 Niabella sp.
TCGCCACCTGCCCTGTGCCTGTTTTCATGCCGGATGCCCAATGCTTCGCAAAGCTTTCCAAGGCTATAGGATCTGTGCCCGGGAATAATTTTACGGCTTAAACGAACCGTACACAGCTTCCGGGTCTGTAATTCAAAGCCGCAGCAGGAAAGCTGGCTTTTTACAAATGAGTAATCAAAATTCACACTGTGCGCTACAAAGATTTTGTCGTGCAGCAGCTCATAAACCTGTTCCGCAATCGCTTCAAATAAAGGGGCCGTTGCCACCATTTCATTGGTAATGCCCGTCAGCGCCTGAATCGGATAAGGTATCTGCTGCACCGGATTGACCAGGCTTTCAAACCGGTCAACCAGAATGCCCTGCTCATCCAGCACCTGCACACTGATCTCTGTAATACCGCTTGCCGCAGCGTAAGAGCCCGTTGTTTCTATATCCACAATTGCATACTGCATACTTTATAAAAGGCTAATTTCGCAAAAAAAACAAACTTGAACGAGGAAAAATTTACCATGTTCCGCAACCGGTTGACCAAAGTTTTCCGGCATCTTTCAAAACAAGCACGTAAACAGGACATTAGCTGCTACAGGATTTATGATCATGATCTTCCGGAGTTTCCGGTATGTATTGAGATTTATGATCATTTGATCTATGTGGCCGAATACAAACGCAGACACGGTCTGGATGAAACACAACACAATCAATGGATGGAAACAACCATTGAAATTATTGCAGCCGTCACCGGTATTGATACTGACAAGATCTATACAAAATTGCGCCAGCGAAAAGCCGGAAGACAGGGACAATATCAAAAAACAGCTGCATTCGGAAACGAGCAGCTCATCCGGGAAAACGGATTAAAATTCATCGTAAATCTTTCCGACTATTTAGATACCGGTTTGTTTTTAGATCACCGCATTACCCGGAAAATGGTTGGGGAACAAAGCGCGGGAAAAAGAGTATTGAACCTGTTTGCCTATACCGGTTCCTTTTCGGTTTACGCAGCAGCCGGTAAAGCAGCAACAGTCACAACCGTCGACCTGTCCAATACTTATATCAGCTGGGCACAACGGAATCTGCAGCTCAACAATTTTTCAGGACCGGATTTCGCTTTTGTTCAGGCAGATGTATTGCAATACCTGAAAGAATTGCCCGGGAATAGTTACGACCTGATTATAATGGACCCTCCTACATTTAGCAACAGCAAAAAAATGGAAGGCATCCTGGATGTTCAGCGGGATCATACGGGGCTGATCAATGATTGTTTAAGAATATTATCTCCCAAAGGCGTTTTATATTTTAGCACCAATGCCAGGAAATTTGTACTGGAAAAAGAGAAAATTCATACAAACAATATCATTGATATTACAAAAGCCACAACCCCGTTTGACTTTGAAGGGAAACTTTTCAGGTGGTGTTACAAGATCGAAAAAAATTAAATCAGAGATGAGCTACAGGGTTTTAATACCCGTTACCATTTAATGACCATCAATAATTATCTTTGACCTAATAAATACACATATGCTAAAAATAGGGATCGTTGGAGTAGGCCATTTGGGTAAATTTCATTTAAATAACTGGCTGGAAATTGACGGCGTTGAGGTTGTTGGCTTTTACGAGCCCAATGAAGATACTGCCAAAGATGTTATTGAAAAATATGGGATCAGGCGTTTTGCTGATGCAGCCGATTTCCTGCGTCTTTGTGATGCCATTGATATTGTAACGCCCACTACGTTTCATTATGAATGGTGTGAGAAAGCTATAAAAATGGGGCGCCATGTATTTGTGGAAAAGCCTTTTGCGGATACCATGGACGAAGCCCGTGAGCTGGTAAAGCTTGCCAAAGAATCAAATATAAAATTGCAGGTAGGTCATGTTGAACGTTTCAACCCCGCCTTCCTTGCTTTAAAAGGCGTACCTCTGAGACCTATGTTTATTGAAGTACACCGCCTGGCTCAATTCAATCCGCGCGGCACAGAAGTAAGTGTGATTCTTGACCTGATGATCCATGACATCGATATTATTTTAAGCATTGTAAGGAGTGATGTAAAACGTATTTCGGCCAGCGGTGTCAGCGTGCTGACGGAAACCCCGGATATTGCAAATGTCCGAATTGAATTCGATAACGGCTGTGTTGCTAATTTAACTTCCAGCCGTATTTCAATGAAAAAAATGCGTAAAATGCGTTTATTCCAGAAAGACGCCTATATCGGCATTGACTTTTTAAATAAAAAAACGGAAATCATCAAATTAAAAGAGCCATCTGATGAAAACGTATTTGCTTTTGATATTGATACAACCTCCGGCAAAAAGACCATAGCGGTGGCGAATCCACAGGTGCCGGAAGTAAATGCGATTAAACGGGAACTGGAAGAGTTCAGGGATGCGATTCTGAACAACACTCAAACCGTTGTTTCAGAAATTGATGGATTAAAAGCAATGGAAGTAGCTCACCTTATTCTGGAAAAAATTGGCCATCAATCAATAAAGAGCTAGCTTCAGGTATCTATTTACGACGCTGTCAGACCGGGCCTGGCAGGTCCTTTTCAACCATTTCAGGCTCAAAATGACCACTAAAGCAACATTTACCGTTGACATGACGCAACTGCAAAGCCAAAAGAAAATTTCACCTGCCTGGTACTTGCTGGCCGATTATCTGGGAGCAGCTTTGTCCTGGCTATTGTTCCTTCTGCCCCTGCGCAAAGGCATCGTTCATCTTACGCACAGTGACTGGCTCATTACTTTTATCATTGTGCCGGTCTTATGGATGGTTTTATTTACGCTTGCAGGAAGTTATCACAGCCTCTATAAAAAATCAAGGACCGAAGAATTTATCATAACGCTGGGTTGCTCTCTGATCGGTTCTGCTACGTTTATTTTATTCTTTTTAGACCTGATCTACCTCTTATTCATTGGTATTTTCCCTTTACTTGTACGGCTGGTTATCTTACATTGCGGTTTTACCTACTTTTTCCGCTGGCTGATACTCAATAAGGTCAAAGCCCAGATAAGGACACGGAAGGTTACATTCAACACCCTGCTTATCTGTAATGAGCAC
>DASVMC010000031.1:0-7567 GCA_036384555.1 Niabella sp.
ACGGGTCTTCCAAATTCGGAAAGAATAATAAATATGCCTTTTTCCCGTCTGCAGGTGCAGCCTGGAGAGTTTCAAATGAAGACTTTTTGAAGAACAGTCCTACTGTTAGTGATCTTAAGATCCGTGCAAGTTATGGCGCTACCGGAAATTCACTGATACCGGCTTATATGTCAATACCTCAGATTGCGGCATCTACCACAGTTTTAAATAATGATAATCAATCGACACTGTTGCCGGATTATATGGGCAATCCAAATTTAAAATGGGAAGTGTCCTGGCAGGCAGATGCGGGGTTGGAATTAGGATTATTTAAAAACCGGGTTTATTTAACTGCCGATTTCTATAGTCGTACTACGAAAGATCTGTTATTGCAAACACCGATACCCTGGAGTGCAGGTATGGGGCGCAATTATGTTTATCTTAATGTAGGGTCAGTCAGGAATACTGGGATTGAATTAAGTTTAAATACAGTAAATATTGAAACAGAAAATTTTAAATGGTCTACTAACTTCATTTTTGCTTCTAACAAGAATAAAGTATTAAAACTGAATGATGGTAATGCGGATATTTTCCCCGGACCTAACTTTTTAGGGCAAACAAATATTATTAGAGTAGGGGAACCTATTGGTTCATTCTGGGGCCGCACCAGGTTAGGAACTTATAGCGAAGACGAGGCTGACCTGGCTGCCAGCCAGGGATTGAAAGTAGGCGATCGGAAATACCTGCTGGATGCAGACGGAAAGGAAGTGTACAGCATTATAGGCAGGGCATATCCTAAATGGACCGGCACCTTCTCCAGCACGCTGAATTATAAAGATTTTGATTTTTCCTTTGATATCCGTTTTGTGCAAGGTGTCAATACGGCGGCTACCTTTAAACACTCAACAGAAGATCGTCAAACCATTGCGAACAGTTTAAAGACAGTGCTGGACGGCTGGACTCCGGATCATCAGAACACAATGGTCTCGCAGGTACGCCCCTATAAATGGGCACAGGATTCAAAATTTGATACCTGGTGGGTAGAAGATGGTTCTTTTATTCGTGGACAAAATCTGATACTGGGGTATTCGCTTCCCAAGTCAGTAATTGATAAATGGCGTATTCAGAAATTGCGTTTTTACGCAAGCGTGCAGAACCTGTTTATCATTACTAAATATACAGGATACGATCCCGAGGTAGATACCTATAATACTTCATATGGAAGTAATTCTAATTTCTCTCAAAACCTGGACTTCTTTTCTTACCCGCACCCGCGCGTATGGAATTTAGGCGTAAACCTTACTTTCTAAAAAAGAAATAAAAATGAAAAAATATATATACATATTGAGTGCGTTGGTAGGGTTAGCTACTACTTCCTGCACCAAATTTTTAGAAGAAAAACCAACCGGGTTCATTACTCCTGATGCACAGCTTTCCAGTTATAAAGTGGCCCGTGCATTTGCTAACGGAGCGTATCAAAGTCTGCGTGATGCTGTTTTAGGTGGCCAGGCATCTTCTTACGGAGGAAGAACCTGGAACCTGATGGAGTTTATGACCGGCAAATCCGGCAGTGATCTCGGACAAACTGGATATACCACCTTTCAAAAGCTTACTTATACGAATGAAGCATTTTACGTAGATACCTGGTGGCAGAATCTGTACAAGGGTATTGGCGCCTGTAATCAGGCAATAGCATCTATACCGGGCATCAACGCGGCAGATTTGTCCGATGAGCAAAAAACGAATATGCTGGCTGAAGCACATGCCATGCGGGCATTGTATTATTTTTATCTTGTTCGTCTATATGGAGCAGTGCCCAAAATTACAGAGGTGCCTAAAGATATAAATGACTTAAAACCCGCAAGAACAGCAGCAAAGGAAATTTATGATGACATTATCATACCCGATCTGCTGCTGGCAGAAAAGTCAACATTACCCTGGATGGATAATACCGGCCAGGTCTCTATGGGAGCAGTGAAATCTATTTTAGCAGATGTATATCTTACGTACGCTGGTGCAGCCATCAACGGGGGTAATCAGAATTATGCCGAGTCTGCCAAACGTTCCCTTGATGTGATCAATAAGGGAGGCTACTCACTATTTACAGAGTATACAGATATGTTTAAGCCGGCTAATAAAAACACAAAGGAATTTATCTTCCAGGTGCAATATGCTGCTGCTGCCAACCAGAATAATCCGCTCACACCACTTACAATTCCGAACTATAGTGGTATTTCCCTGTATTCGGATGAATATGGATCGGTATACCCGACTACCCAGTTCATAGCATCGTTCCCTGCTGGTGATAAACGCGTAAATGAACGGCAGTTCATCTACAGCAGTTACCCGAATGCAAAAACAGGTGCAACGGTTAATTTTGGTCATCCGTATATTTATAAATGGTTTGATGTTACGGCTGTTACCAGCACGTTAAAATCAGATTTGAACTATACATTGTACCGTTTGGCTGATGTGATGCTGATGTATGCAGAAGCGTCCAACCGTGCAGAAGGAGCACCCAATACCATGGCCAGGAAATGCCTGAATGATATACGGCACCGTGCCAAACTTGCAGATTTTACCAATAGTAACCAGGATGCATTCGAAAAAGAAGTATGGTTACAACGTTATTTTGAACTGTGTTTTGAAAATAAAACCTGGTTTGATATGGTGCGCACCCGGAAAATCCATAATGACGTTACGGGTAATTGGGATAATTTTGTTGGACATAAAACGGTTTTTGGATCAACATATACGGAGAAGCAATTGCTCTTCCCCGTTCCGAAACAGGAAACAGATATAAACCCGAATTTATTGCCTAATAATACCGGATTCTAAAAGAATAAAACAAACGTGTAACAGGGCCGCAATTTGCGGCCCTGTTACTTTTATAATTAATCAAAAGCCAAAAAAATAATATAGAATAGAAACCAGCTTTTGCAGTGATCAACTGATGCAAGCAAGGTATGGTCAAAAGCTGAACTGCAGTTTTTTATCAGGGTAATTCAGTTTGTCGCTTTTTCTTTTTCCGTTGACAATAAAGTGTACGATGTTCAGCTGGTCATCGAAAAGGTCATAAAGGAGGGTGTTCTCAACCGTTATTTTCTGGGGATTAAAGCCGGCGGCGCCGGCGGTGGTATAAACATAGATCGCTTCATGATCCATCTCCCATCCGAAAAAGGCTAACGGAAGAATATGGCCATTGCTCTGTATGCTTAAATGAGTGGTAATGTACCGGGTAACCAAAGCATCCATCTGCGCTTTTAATGCCTTATTGTGAAAGTCAGCCTTGGTTTTGTAAATACGGCTCAGTACCTGTTCAAAGTCATCTGTAAACAACTTGCTGCTTATTTCCAGCCGGCTCTCCTTTGTATTATATTCTATTTCGGAAGCACTTACATGAAAAGGGTGAAAAACCGGCCGGGTAAATGCGGCAAACAGGAATAACAAAAAAAGCCCGGGGATCCACTTATTGATCGTTTTTACCATTGGTACAAATTAAATTCAGCAGTGTAAAGATGGTAAATTATATTTGATAATTGACTGCATAAAATTGACGCGCGTTGTATGAACAGCTTTTTATTTTATTTTATTGAAGGATGGAAACACATCATCAGCCGGGATGCGCTAGATCACCAGCTATTCATACTGGCATTGGCTGTAATTTATACTGTTAAAGACTGGCGCCGGGTGTTGGTATTGGTTACAGCTTTTACAATAGGACATTCGCTTACACTGGCGCTGAGCGTACTTGACCTGATACGGGTCCCTTCCAGCTGGGTAGAATTCCTGATCCCGGTAACCATTGTGCTTACGGCATTATGGAATATGATCCGCCGGCAGCAATTAAAAAGGATAAACAGCAACTATCTCCTGGCCTTGTTTTTCGGACTGATCCATGGCCTGGGATTTGCCAACGCTATCCGTATGATGCTGGCAAGCGATCAGTCTGTTGGTGTGGGACTGTTTGGGTTCAATCTGGGGCTGGAAGCAGGCCAAATAGTGGTGGTGCTCCTGATTTTGCTGATTACGCAATTACTGCTGTATGGAATAAAAGTTCCGCAGAGAATCTATATTTTTGTAGTTTCAGCTATTGTACTGATCCTGTCGCTGAAAATGGCTGTTGAACGTATCCCTTCATTATAAACTGGAATGATGAAAAAAATCTACCTGGCTATCTTTTGTATTTGCGCTATGAATTCCCGGGCGCAGAACATTCAGAACAACCCTCAGAGTAATCACGGAAATAAATTTGAACAATTGGGCACTATTTTGCCAACGCCTAACGAATACCGGACGGCCAGCGGCGCTCCCGGCCCGAAATACTGGCAGCAACGCTGCGATTACAGGATCAAAGCGGCCCTGGATGAAAAAGGGCTAAAGCTGACAGGCAGTGAAACGCTGAACTATTTCAATAATTCTCCCGACCTGTTAACCTATATCTGGATCCAGCTGGATGAAAACGAGCACAGCAATATTAATAATGCTGATTATCAGAACAGTTCTTCCCTTCCGGAAGTAATGACCGATAAAATGGTTGCCCGGATGGAAGAAGATGCCGGACCTGATAATGGTTACGGACATAAGATACAAGCGGTTACAGATATGAATGGGAAGGCCATACCGTATACGATCAATAAAACCATGATGCGGATCGATTTGCCAGATGCCTTAAAACCAGGCCAGCGGTTTCAGTTTAAGATTGACTGGTCCTATAAAATTTCCGATCGTATGACCTATGGAGGCCGTGGCGGGTATGAATATTTTCCGGCAGACGGCAATTATCTGTTCACAATGACACAATGGTACCCGCGCGTATGTGTGTATAGTGATTTTCAGGGTTGGCAGAACCATCAGTTTACCGGCAGGGGAGAGTTCGCGTTAACATTTGGCGATTTTGAAGTGGAGATGACGGTACCTGCAGATCATATTGTAGGAGCCACCGGTGAATGTCAGAACTACTCCCAGGTACTCACTGCTGCCCAGTTAGAAAGGTACAAACAGGCAGCTAATGCAAAAGAGCCCGTTGAAATCGTTACCCTGGAGGAAGCAAAGACTGCTGAGAAAAATAAAAGTACTCAAACCAAAACCTGGCGTTTCAAGGCCGATAACGTTCGGGATTTTGCATGGACTTCTTCCCGTAAATTTATCTGGGACGGGATGCCACAGCTCATCAATGGCAAAAAGATCATGTGTATGAGCTATTATGGAAAAGAAGCGTACGGCTTATACCGTAAATTTTCTACCAGGGCAGTGGCACACACCATTAAAACCTATTCTTCCTTCACATTCCCTTATCCGTATCCTGTAGCACAAAGCGTGGAAGCAGCCAATGGAATGGAATACCCGATGATCTGTTTTAATTACGGGCGTACGGAAAAAGATGGCACTTACAGCGAAGCTACTAAAAACGGTATGCTGGGTGTGGTGATCCATGAGGTAGGGCACAACTTTTTCCCGATGATTGTGAACAGCGATGAACGGCAGTGGACCTGGATGGATGAAGGCTTAAATACCTTTGTAGAATACCTTACGGAGGAATTATGGGATAATAAATTTCCGAGCAAGCGGGGACCGGCCTGGACGATCGTTGATTATATGAAGCTTCCGAAGAATGAGTTGGAGCCTATTATGACCAATTCGGAAAATATTGAACGCTTTGGACCTAATGCCTATTCCAAGCCGGCAACAGGATTAAATATTTTGCGTGAAACGATTATGGGACGCGAACTGTTTGATTTTTCCTTTAAGGAATATGCACGGCGATGGGCTTTTAAACACCCGACACCGGCTGATCTGTTCAGAACAATGGAAGATGCCAGCGGCGAAGACCTGGACTGGTTTTGGCGCAGGTGGTTCTACGGTATTGACCCTGTTGATATTTCACTGGACTCCGTGAAATTTGCAAAAGCTGCTATTGACAGCGAAGTGCCGGGACCAAAGAAATTAACAGTGGCTATGACGCCGCCTGCTGTAAACAGTTTTGATGATATCTCCAAAATTCGCAACCGGGGAGATAAAAATAGTATCTTTTATACGGATGCTGATAAAGAAGCGCGTGACTTCTACTGGCGGTATGACCGGGGCCAGGAAAAATATGATTCCAGTAAAAAGGCAAGTTTTGAACTACCGCAAATGATTACAGCACTTACCCCGGAAGCAAAAAAAGAGCTGGCAGGGAAATATTTTTACGAGCTGAGCTTTTCAAATAAAGGGGGAATGGTCATGCCCATCATTATTGAATGGACGTATAAGGATGGTACAAAAGAAATCAACCGCATCCCTGCTCAAATATGGAGGCATGATGAGCAGCAAGTAAAAAAACTGTTCCTGAAAAGTAAGGAAGTGGCTTCTATTCGGCTGGATCCGTTACGTGAAACAGCAGATATTGACGAATCCAATAATGGTTGGAATACAATGCCGGCAGCTACAAAATTCAAAGCGTATTCTCAAAAGCAGGGAGTGGTACGTGGTCAGAGTGTTGGAACCAATCCGATGCAGCAGTCTAAACTGTAGGTATTTGTTTGAATCCTGTAGCAGCAATGGGCCATTTTTTTGATGGGATTCAGCTATATTGAGGGAGGCAAAACCGGGTACATACCGGTTTGTGAATGGAATAACAGGTGCGAAAAAAGCGGCCTTAGTTAATCAAATACAGGTGTAACCGTATACCCTTTTGCGCGTAGTAGATGAATGAGCCCGTTAGCGCCTTCCAGGTGACCTGCACCTACGGCAAAAAGCGTCGGACTGTTTTTCATTTTGTCCGGCATCAGGGTCAGCCAGTTCCTGTTCCGCTCCTGTAGTAATTGTATTTCCTGTTTGGTGCTCATAGATTCCGGGTCATTCATTAATGCTGCCAGTTCCGTCAACTTTTCCGTTTTATAAAAGGTTACTAATTGTTTCATATAGGCTGCGTCATTTTTCAGCTCTCTTAAAGAATTGATTAATTCATCAATGGTATTCATTGATCGTATAAGACCTATCTGAAAATCAACTGATTCCAGGTAGTCCAGCTTTAAGGAATTGGTCATGGCCATATTGTACAGCTCCTGCTCCATCATTTTTACGCCTCCCTGGCTGGAACAGTTGATTGTTTTTATGGTCAGCATAGACATCAGTCCAAAGGGAGACGCAAATTTCAATGCATCTGCTGTCAGCTTGTTTTCTTTAAAAAGGCTATCCAGCAGGTTCATTTTTGCCGTATTTAAAGTATCCAGTATACCGGGTACCGGCTTCATCAGGTCCAGCAGCTTTTCTGATCCCTCTGTATTATTCACATCCGCTTCAAAGGTCAGGGTTTTTACCAGTTGTAATGCAGCTTTGACCTTTGGTTTTATTTCAAAATCGGAGGCACAAAGTACATGCATTGTCCCCAGTAAATAAGAAGGAGCCGCTAAATGGTGACCACTGATCCTCCATAGCACAGAGTTCCCATCCTGTGCAGGCAAAGCAGTGGAGGTAAGCAGCAACAACCCTGCAACACCAAAGAAGCTCTTTATTTTTACCAGTTGAATTTTCATACCCAAAGATATCTGCAAGTACCTCCAAGGAAATCATAAAAAAAAGCGATCTCTGTTTTGTTAACGTG
>DASVMC010000032.1:0-4091 GCA_036384555.1 Niabella sp.
ATGCCGAAGATCAGGAGGTCATAGATATCTACAAAATAGCCCAGGGCAGCTACTATTACAGTAAGGCTGAAAAGGGAAGCCTGTTTGGGGGAGCTCATAAAGAAGAACGGGTTTGTAGGGGAGCGTCTTTAAAATAATGCACGGCCAGCTCATAGCCTTTGAGGCCCAGCCCGATAATGCTTCCGGCAGCTTTTGCGCTGACATGTGATATTTTTCTGAAATCTTCCCTTGCATGTACATTACTTATATGTACTTCAATAACCGGGGTTTTTATAGAGGCGATCGCATCTCCGATGGCTACCGAGGTATGCGTGTAAGCAGCCGGATTTAAGATAATACCGTCGTAATCGAATCCGTATTGCTGTAATGCGTCCACCAGCTCACCTTCTATATTGCTTTGGAAATAATGAAACTCTACATCAGGATGATGATTTTTCAGTTCTGAAAAAAAAGTCTCAAAACTGGAGCTGCCATATATTCCCGGTTCCCGTTTGCCCAGCAGATTTAAATTAGGACCATTGATGATCGCAAGTTTCATCCGTTTTCTTTTTTATTTTTTATCGTAAGGCCATATGAAGCCGCCTGTTCCTGTTGTAGTAGGGTATACAAACGGATACTGCCAGCCTCATTGGTGCGCTTTTTGAATGGCTAATATAAACATTTGCTACTTGAAATAGGAAATTTACTGTTCTAAATTTTAAGTGTTTACGCATAAGAAGAAAAACAGCTTTCATCCGGTTGATAAAACAGGGAACAGATAAGAAAGCTTTATTGTCAGGGTTCCGTTATTTTTAAAGAAAAAATGATACATATGGATATAAAGAATATTGCTGTACTGGTTGGAAGCCTGAGGAAAGAATCCTACAACCGCAAAGTAGCCAGGCAGATGATACAACAGGCTCCGGATGCATTGCAGCTGGAAATTGTAGAGATCGGTAACCTGCCTTTGTACAATGAAGATCTGGAAAAAGCGGTCCCGGAAGCCTGGAGTAACTTCAGGGAGATAATGCGGTCTAAAGACGGGGTTATCTTTGTGACGCCGGAGTATAACCGTTCAGTGCCCGGATTGCTCAAAAACGCGATCGATGTAGGATCGCGTCCATACGGGAAAAGTGTTTGGGAAGGGAAACCGGGTGCGGTAGCCAGTGTCACTCCCGGAGGTTTGGGGGCTTTTGGAGCCAATCATCATTTAAGACAATCTATGGTCTTCTTAAATGTTCCTGTGATGCAGCAGCCGGAAGCCTATATCAGCAATATTGCCGGTTGTTTTGATGAGCAGGGAAATATGGTCAGCGACCAGTTAAAGGAGCTGCTGAATAATTTCCTGCAATCCTATGACCGTTGGGTACGGCAATTTGAGTAAAAGGAAGAACCTCCGGATATTTGCGGAATGGTTAAATGCCGAACAGGGCTTTTAATTCGATCGCATCGTTGGGCTTCATTTTGCCACCAAGGATCAGGCGGAGCTGTCTGCGGCGCAATGCACCCTCAAAAAGGCTCATTTCACGGTCCGTAACCGGATCAATAGAAGGTACGGCAGCCGGTTTTCCATGAGGGTCCAGACCAACAAAAGTATAATAAGCTTCATTGCTTTTATAGCGGTAGCGGTTTACAAGGTCTTCACCATGCACCATCATGTGTACTTCCATAGAAGAGGTAAAGGCACGGGTAACTTTTGCTTCAATATGAACGGCATTTCCAAGCTTAATGGGGTTTTCAAAGGAAATATTATCAACCGATGCAGTAACCACAGGAAGCGTAGCATGTTTTTGGGCAGAAAGAGCAGCGGCGATATCCATCCAGTACATCAAACGCCCTCCCATAAGGTTGCCGAAGGTATTGGTATCATTGGGCAAAACCAGCTCCGTCATCACAATTAAACTATCCGCAGGATTTTTAGCCATTTTTAAAATTTTGTGCAAAAGTAAAAGGATAGAAGCACTTTAAAAAGCTTTTGAACAAACGGTTGCCTGTAGCCCGTTTTTTTTATGGTAACCAGTAGCCGTAGCCTTACCTTTGCCGGATATTTTTGGGTTATATGCAAGAGAACAATCTACCTGTATCATTTGATAACACTGAATTAGCTTTTAAATATAAATCGGATAAGGAATTAAAGCAGGCAAAATTCCTTTTTACAGTAATGGGTAAGCCGCTGCTCGTAAAACTGGGAACACGCATGACGCCCTGGGCTATCAGAAGCGGACTGCCGGTAAAAGGATTGGTACGGAATACTATTTTTAAGCAGTTTGTTGGTGGCGAAACGTTGGAAGAAACGGCAAAAGTAGCTGAAAAACTGGGGCGGTATCACGTAAAAGTGATCCTCGATTATGGCGTGGAAGGGGGAGAGGACGGAGATAAGGAATATGACCATGCCGCAGCAGAATTTATCCGGGTGATCGATTATGCCGCCACACAGCCCAATATTCCTTTTATGAGCGTAAAGGTCACCGGCTTTTCCAGGTTCTCCCTGTTGGAGAAAATTGACCGGCTGATGAGCAACGTAAATGGAACGTTAATTAAAAGATATTTACAGGTAACGGAACAGCTGGAACCGGCTGAAAAAGCAGAGTGGCACCGGGTGCGTACCCGGTTATTGCGTATTTGTGAGCAGGCTGCTGCAAAGAATATCGGCGTTTTAATTGACGCTGAGGAAACCTGGATACAGGATCCGGTTGATGCACTCACCATTTTAATGGCAGATTCCTTTAACAAGAAAACTCCGGTTATCTATAATACCATTCAGCTATACCGCCATGACCGGCTGCAATTTTTAAGGGATTGCTATACTGCTGCTGTGGAAAGAGATTTTATCCTGGCTGTAAAGCTTGTGCGGGGAGCTTATATGGAAAAAGAACGTGCACGGGCACAGGAGATGGGGCATCCGTCGCCTATCCAGCCGGATAAGGAAAGCACAGACAGGGATTATAATGCAGGCCTTTTGTTTGGGTTGGAGCGGCTGGACAGAATTGCATTGGTTGTGGCCAGCCATAATGAACAGAGCAACCTGATGGCGGTAGCTTTCCTGTACAAAAACCATTTGCCACTCCATCATCCGCATGTGCACTTCAGCCAGCTTTATGGCATGAGTGATAATATTACTTTTAACCTGGCTGCTTCAGGCTGTAGTGTCAGCAAATACCTGCCTTTTGGACCTATTGATGATGTAGTGCCCTATCTGATGCGGCGTGCCCAGGAGAATACTTCTGTAAAAGGGCAGACCGGGCGTGAACTGGGATTGATCCAGGCGGAGCTGAAAAGAAGAAGAGGCACCTGATTACCGGTTTCAGACTAAAACTACGGGCTGGCTGTGACTGCCAGCAGCACTTTGCAATATCCGTTTTTTTCATAATTATTGCCGTTACGGGGAAGAAAGTACCGGGGCAATCCGCTTCCTATAAAAATTTCCCGGCTTCCTTTTTCGTTTTTATTAATTATGAAATCGATTGCATAATCGATAAAATTACTATATTTAGACATTGATAATATGCGTTTTGTTTGCAAAAAACAGGAAGTCGTTTCTTTATCTGTGTATTCTTAAAGCAATTTTCATAGGTTATGGCGGAAAATAATTATGATGCGATCGTGATCGGTTCCGGTATTAGCGGGGGTTGGGCGGCGAAAGAGCTGTGTGAAAAAGGACTGAAAGTACTGCTGCTTGAACGTGGCAAAGATGTAAAACACGTAGTTGACTATGTAAATGCGGGCAAAGGTCCCTGGGAGTTTGCGCACCACGGCAATATGACCCTGGCACAAAAAAAAGCGAACCCCAACCGTATCAGGGGGTTTGGTCCCAGTGAGATCAACCTCGACTGGTGGGCCAATGACAGCGAGACACCTTATACCGAAGTCAAGCAATTCAACTGGTTCCGTGGCTATCAGGTAGGCGGCCGTTCCCTGTTATGGGGAAAGCAGACCTACCGCTGGAGCGATATTGACTATGAAGCGAATGCCAAAGAAGGGATCGCTATTGACTGGCCGGTACGTTACAACGAAATTGCACCCTGGTATGATCATGTGGAGCGGTTTATTGGTGTAAGCGGCAGTATTGAACAGCTGCCACAATTACCCGACGGACAGTTCCTGCCGCCTAT
>DASVMC010000033.1:0-2845 GCA_036384555.1 Niabella sp.
TTGGTGAACTTTTGCTTCAGTATGCGGCTCGTTTCATCAAGTCCGGAATGGATATTAAGGATCTGACAGGAATGATGCGCTTCCGGTATCCAGTTAAATGCGTATAAGGGATACCGGTCATAAATGTACCATGAAACAAACAGCGAAACAAACAGGGATATAACAGTTAGCCCGATAGCAATACCCGCGATAATTTTAAATGGAGGCTGCAATAGCGTGGTTCCCACAGTTGCTATGGCTATAAAAGCTACAGCAATTGCATAAAAATGCCAGTTGAAGCAAATAATATTACGAACCCCCTGAAGGGGTTTTCTTAAGGTGTCCATAATTCTCTTTTCCCTTTTTTCCACCAGTATGGAATATTTTGAATAATAAAGGCATTTGAAAGCAACGCATTTTTAAAAACAGGTTCTTCTAAAAACGGAATATGGTATTTAGTAACGCACAGTGGCTGAGGGGTCCAGCGCTGGCGTACCCCTTCAATAATGAGTACTTCATTTTTAATTTTATTATAACTAAAAGTGAAAGGAAGCGGACCCGCATACCGTCGTGCTGTTTTCCAGTCCGGGAAGGGTGATCCTTCCGGCAGTGGCGCTCCGTCATCCGATAAATGCGCCTGTACGCAAAATCCAGACTCCGGAGCGGTGACAGCAAAATGATGATCATTGTTGCAATAGTCAATATCCGTTGTTGTATAGCTATACTGGGTGAACAGGTTACCGAGCACTTCCATTTTTTTCTTATTGGTTGCTGACCTGAGTATGTATAAACCTCTTAGTCGTTTCCCTTTATTGTTGGTATAGTTTACAAAAAGACGATAACCCAGCAGGAAGAAGTCGTGACCCAAAAATTCCGGAAAGCCCCTGGGGCGAAGGTTTTTTGTCTGTACCAGGGCAATGGCCATAAACCCCCATTGGTTTGCATATTCATCCAGGGACAGGCATTCAGGCAGGAGGGGCGCCAGCTGTTTTTTCGGCAATGCAAACGTAAGCACCATAGTGCTTTCAAAAAAAGCGGTCACCGCAAACGGATGATTTTTCAGGAAGGTGAACATTCCGGGCTGTTTTTTTTAGTTAAATGGAATTCAGATAAATAGATAACTATTATCAGCAGGAACGCAGCAAAGGCATTACCGTATCCCCATAAAAGCAGCTCCGGCGCCAGGAGCGCTTCCAGTGTATTCATAAGCACAATGATAACTATCTGAACAATGGCATTTAAATGAGGACGATACCCGCTGATGATCCAGATGGCCATTATGATTTCACTGATACCAATCAGCAGCGTAACTGTACGGCCATCTTGAAGCCGTAAAATTTTTTCCACTAATTCCTGATGTCTGGGAACACCGTTCACTACTTTACAAAATAAGCCATTGATCAGCCATATAAGGGCGATGACATATTTAAGAACCTGTTGCAGTGGTGTATTCCTCATAAAGAAAGGGGTTCAGTAACAGGCTTGTAATATCCTTTGGAGGTGGCTGCAAATCCCATCCTGGGATAAAACAGGTGGGCGCCTTCCCGTTCCGGCTTTATTCCGCAATTTAAAAGAAGGGCTTTTGCGTGGATTTCTTTTCCCCATTGTTCTGCTGCATCAATTAATTGTTTTCCAATGCGCCTGTTCCGGTATTGATGATTGACCACTAAAGCCTGTATGCGTACAAAACAACCGTTCTTCTCCCAGTAAAGGCCCTTTACCAGTCCTGCATAGCCTACTGCTTCATCATTTATGGCAGCTACTATTGTTTTATAATTTTCGTCTTCTGACAGCAACTGCATTCTCTGGCGCATTTCATCTGCAGTGGTAGGGTAGCCTAACTGATTCGTCAGTGCTGTGATGTTGTCCAGGTCTTTTTCCCGGTAAGTTCTTATGATTAAGGTGTTCATTCCTGTTTTATTTTTTGTAAAGGGATTAACTATCGATTTAAATTTCCTGTTTCAGAAGGATCATATCTTTCAATACGATACCGTTTTCAACAACAGGGCTGGGATAGTTTTCAAGAAAGAAATCTTTTCTGATATCAAATTGTATAAAACCGTTGCGTTTGTAAAACCGGAGCTGGTCCAGACTCCCATCACCGGTCCCTACAAGTAAGGTACGGATGCCCTGCTCTTTTGCCATTTTCTTTACCTGATCAATGAGGAAGGAACCAATGCCTTTATGCTGAACGTGTTGGGCAACAGCTATATTCTTTATTTCAAGCGTGTTCTTATCCTCCTGGTAAAGCGCAATGACCGCAACAGTTACATGCTGCCTGTCTTTTAAAAGGTAAACGGATGACCGGTATATATATTGCTCAATGGCTTCTTTAGATTCATCCGCCAGCAGTAAGAGATCAAAAGGAATTTCATTCCGTATGTTGTTTTTTATAAGATAATACTGTTGCATAGCAGCTGATTCTTCAAAGGTAGTAACAAAACGGTTCTAAAAGCTGTATACTGTGCGGATGAATGCCTAAAATTATTTTTTACTGTAATGGACTATGAATACCATGCGCCGCTATGGGTATTCATCTTAAAAGAAAAGGTCAATATTTCATTTACCGGTGTCTGAATGCTTTCGGAATGGCAAAATAATTTACGGATTTATGCGTTCATCCTGGTATCCTGTTTATGAAAAGCGGGGAGGAGCCTGTGATGAGCGACAAAAGAATCTATCTTTGTTTTACGGCTTCTTTGTAAATTTATCCGTCAAAAAAAAACAGCGTTATGCAGGATTTTATTTTAAATAACCATCTTTCCATTCCGTCGATCGGCTTCGGAACCTGGCAGATCCCTGACGGAGAACCAACCTTTAATGCGGTTACCACAGCGTTAAATGACGGATATCAACATATAGATAC
>DASVMC010000034.1:0-3623 GCA_036384555.1 Niabella sp.
ATGCACCCCGGACCTATTAATAGGGGAGTAGAACTGGACAGTGATGTAGCCGACAGCGGTCAGTCGATCATTTTACAACAGGTAGAAAACGGTGTTGCGGTAAGGATGGCGGTATTATATTTGTTGTCGAACAGCAATCAATAATTATTTAAAAGAGCCTTATGGCAAGAATCTGTTTATTCCCCGGAACCTTTGATCCTATTACACTGGGCCATGTGGATATTATTAACCGGGCTATGCCGTTATTTGATCAGATCATTGTGGGCATCGGTATCAATACTTCCAAGAGCCCTATGTTCAGCGCAGAAAAAAGGCTGAGCTGGATCAAAGCCATTTACCCGGATAGCAGCCGTATTGAGGGCCGGATCTATGAAGGGCTTACGGTGAATTTCTGTAAAGAGCTCGGCGCTCATTTTATTTTACGGGGTATTCGTTATGTAAGCGATTTTGAATATGAAAAGACGATTGCTGACGCAAACCGGGCGCTGGACAGGAGTATTGAGACCATTTTTTTAACGGGCGAACCTAAATACACTTCTGTTGCGTCTACTATTGTAAGAGATATTATTAAAAACAATGGAGATGCCAGCCCGTTTCTTCCGGAAGCGGTCTATTCGACGCTACAAGAGTAGAATTGCTGAGATAAGGGAGCGGGTTTTCTTTTGACGCCCGGCATAAGGAATTTTAACTGCTGCGGACATACTGCTTTTCACCTGCTGAAAATGGTGTTTGATAGCTGCGATACGACGGTTCATACTTTTCTGTTTTTGCAGTTCCCCGATGAATGACTTAATTGCTTTGCAGATGGCTGTCGAAAAACTAAATGATAAATGGTTCCGGTTTATTGGTGTTCCTGTTATTGGTCTGATGGGGCATATTATTTTTTTTAACCGGAATGATTCCGGTCCGGAACGCTTCGGCTTTCTGACCATTTATATTTTATCTGTTGCTGAAACCGTTCTATTATGGGAGGCCAACCGGCAGGTAGTGCTGCATTACCGGAAACGATTCAGCGGGTTGCAGCAAACGCCCAAACGCATCATAATTACATTGGCTGTTTGCAGCCTGGTTACGGTACTGTTACGCAGCCTGAATATTTATTTATATGATCAGAGCTTCTTCTGGGGATACCAGTTCCCGCTGGAGGCATACCTGCACAGTATTTTTGTAGCCCTTCTTTTTGTGGTAGTGATCGCCGGTAGTTACGAAGGGATCTATTATTTCAGGATGTGGAAAAATACGGCAGTAGAAGCAGAAGCATTACGTGCGGAGAACCTGCAAACACAGCTGGACCTGCTAAAAGTACAGCTCAATCCACATTTTCTTTTTAACAGTCTTGGCTCCTTATCCTCCCTGATTGACGAAAGCCCCGGCAGGGCCAAAGCGTTTTTGGAGCAGCTGTCTATGGTATACCGGTATTTGTTGCAGGCACACGATAAATCACTTACAAGCTTAAAAGAGGAGCTTGATTTTATCATTTCCTATAGCCAGATGCTGAAGACAAGATTTGGAGAAGGATTGCTGCTGAGCATGCAGGTTACCCATAAGGCCCACCAGGAATACCTGCTTCCGCCGCTTACAGTACAGGTATTACTGGAGAACGCGGTGAAACATAATGCCGTACTCCCACACCGGCCCCTGAAAGTTTCTATTCATACAGATACAGCCGGATACCTGGTTGTGACCAATAACCTTCAGAAAAAGAAATCTCCGGTTTATAGTAATAAAAAAGGGCTGGCTAATATTATTGCCAAATATAGATTTCTGAATCAACCAGACATTCAGATTGAAGAGACCCCGGATCATTTTTGTGTACGGGTACCCCTGATTAAAAGTAAATATCATGCAGGTATTGATTATTGAAGATGAGCTGCTCCTGGCACGCCAGTTGAAAAAAATGCTGATGGAAATTGATCCGGCTATTGTGGTATCAGCTATTACGCATAGTGTGGAGGAAAGCGTGCAGTTATTAAAGCAGCGGCCGTCACCGGACCTGATTCTCATGGACGTAGAGCTGGCGGACGGGCAAAGTTTTGAGATCTTTCAGCAGGTGCCGGTTACAGCCCCGGTTATCTTTACAACTGCCTATGATGAATTTGCGCTGAAGGCATTCAAGTTGAACAGTATTGATTATTTACTAAAGCCGGTGAACCAGGAAGAGCTGAAAACAGCCATTTATAAATTCCGGAATACGCAGTACCAGACAGGTATTGCCGAGAATATGGAAACCCTGTTTGAAGAGATCCAGAAATTGCAACAACAGGCGTCCGGTTACCGGGAGCGTTTCCTGGTAAAATACGGCGCTAAAATGATCAGTGTGGATGTAACAACGATCGCTTATATATTTTCTGAAGGAGGGCTGAGTTATTTACGCACAGACCAGGGACAGAAATTCATACTGGATTATACATTGGACGAACTGGAGCGCATGCTGTCACCCCGGCATTTTTTTCGCGCCAATCGCAAATATATTCTTAACAGCAGATCAGTAGTTGCTGTCCGGTCCTGGTTCAACCAGAAACTGATCGCAGAGATCAAACCGGCTGTTGATGAGAACGTGGTCATCAGCAGGGAGCGGGCCCCGCTTTTCAGAACATGGCTCGGTGAATAAATTCATTTTGCTTGTGTGGAAATAATAATACAGGGTTGCTGTAAGCGGCCCTGTTTGTTTTTTGCTGAACCGTACAGCATTGCATTAATGAATAACAGAAAAGTGATGATAGCAGCTGTCAATATACAGCGTTTATGATCAGCATTTTTTACGTACCGGTTCCTTTATACGTTTCATCCGGTGATTGCTGCGTTTCATAAATGATCAACAGGACAACCCGGGGCAGCCGCAACATCTTTGTGCTTTCAATCAGCCTATATAATTAATAAAAGTAAAAATGAAACAAATTGCAAGCATCCTCTTCTGCCTTTTTTTATGGATGACCGGCTCTGGTCAAAATAACAGACTTCAGATCGGTATCGGTTATCAGCGTACCTGGATGGTGGACCGGCAGGCTTCGCCGTTAAAGTATCAGACCAGTGAGAAAACCTTTTTACTGGGATATGAGCACACCGGGGTCAACGGAAAAGTAATTGCCCGTATTGAAGGCGGGTTGGGCCGGTTATTTCCCACAGGTTATTATGGAAGATGGCTGTATGACCCCGGCTATAATAACGATGGAACACCAAAAAATGATTCATCGCTGATGATCGGCAAACTATACCAGGCACGTGTTCAGCTGGGATATCTGAAGGCCCTTGGACGCGGGTATTCAGAGCTGGGCAGCAATAAAGTGCATACCGGAGATTACTGGGGCGGATCTGTCAGCAACCAGCTGTTCTATACAGATAATATGGTGCGCACCGGCTGGCTCAACAGCACTTCCCTTAATACGGACTATGAGCATACGATCCTGTTTAATACCAGGCATACGGTTGGTATCAAAATATCCATCCCCCTGTTTGCCCGTAATTCGCGGCTGCCTTATCACAATACGCTCGGCTCCGCAACGGGAGAGGGCAATGTCAGGACCTTCTTTAAACAGGGAAGCCGGTTTGTATGGCTGGGTAATTTTCAGAATATACGGGTGGATGCGCTGTATGAATATAGCATAGGCAGGAGAATGGGCATC
>DASVMC010000035.1:0-2804 GCA_036384555.1 Niabella sp.
GGAAAGATCACTACAAAAATGCTGGAGGGCAATAAACAGGCGGTTTATCTGCAGGTATATAACTGGCCGCTGGATACAATTTTAAGACTGACCGGGATTTTATCGAAACCTGAAAAAGCCGAACTGATCACCGGTGCGGGAAGGCGTTCATTGCCCTTTACGCAAAACGGGCCTTTAACGCATCTTCAGTTGCCGGGTGCTGCAGGAGATCCTTTTGTTTCAACGATTGTTTTGGAATATGCACAACCGGTAAAACTGGATGAGGAGGTTGTTGCAGAATCGACCTTTGGCGGATTTGCACTGAGCAGTGAGAACGTTTGGGATAATACACCGCAATACCAGCTGGTGCGCTATGACGGCTTACGGCCAACCCATTTGGTCATGGACAAGGCGGGAACAATCACCTGGGAGTTTTATGCTCCTGAACCCGGTGATTATACGGTTGATCTATCAGGACATAATAGTTCAAAAGAAGATGTGGCGATTACCGTGAGTACCATAGATCAGCAGTTGCAGCACTCTATAAAGCCCACCGGAAAAGTGGTAGTAGAACCCCACGACAGTTATACGGATGAGTTTGTGGATCACCGTCTGGGCAGCTTTCATTTTTCTAAGGCGGGATTTTACCAGGTTACCCTGAAGCTGAACAGCGCCGCGGGGCAGCAGCTGCTTTTTAACCGTCTCTGGATCGACCGGGCAGCTGCGCATTAAGCGATCGGCCTGCTGAGTACCTGGCGGAACCGCGCAATATCCACTTCTTTTAGCAGGGGCGTCTGGTACAGCATGTTTTTAAGCAGCTGATCCGCAAAAAATGGGGCCAGGGAACAACCCTTTGTGCCCATGCCGTTGAGGATACCTATTTCTTTATAAACCGGATGAAAGCCCGCAAAAGGCCTGCGTTCTACCGTTGCGGGGCGTACAGCTGCTTTATGATCAATCATTTTAAAAGTTACTTTGAGCCATTGTTTTAATGTTTGTGCTGTAGTTGTACGGAATTGTTCAGTAGGCGACTCATTGTCAAAGTCCCAGATATAATTGGTGCCCGCCCAGAACAGCCCTTTTTCTTCCAGCGGGGCTAACAGCATTGACTTCTTATAAAGAAAGGTGGCGGGCAGCTCCGGGGCTTCTATAATAATGGCCTCTCCTTTATTCAATGCAAACGGCAATAAAGAAAAATAAGGATTCCGGGCACCCCTGACGCCGTCGCAGAAAATAAGCGTGTCAGCCTTTATGTTTTTATATTCAACACCGGGGGAAGTTATATGGAGCGCTGAATGATCAAATGCTTCTTCCAGTAATTTATTTTCCGCTTTCAGAAAATGACGCCAGGCAGGTAAAAGCGCCGGCATATTGACCACATAGGCCGGCTCAATAATGCCGGCACCAAACTCATAATTAAAATAAGGGGCAAACGGGCTGTCATCTTCCAGAAGGTGGATATAAGCCTCCTGCTGTGAAAGCTTTTTCAGAAAGCTTTCCTTCATAAACGGGTTGGGAAAAAAGTCGATAAGGGAGGTCTTGGTGAGGGCATTGATCCCGAGAAAAGCTCCAATAGACTGATACGCTTTCTCTGCAAAGGGAAGTACCTGGTCATCCAGCCATACCTTTACCACGCGTCTCCCGGTAACAGGGTTAATGATGCCTGCTGCCACACGCGACGGTGTATTTTGCTGTTCCTCATCAACGACAACGAAATCGATCCCTGCCTGCTGGCAAAACCAGGAAAAAAAGGTGCCGCTGATCCCTGATCCTACAATGATGATTTTTTGTTTGCTTACAGCCATAAGCGAAAATATTCAATAATCGGATTGCAGCAAAAAACGAAGGCTGGCAGAACGGACCTGTCAATGCGTGGGCATTGATCCTTCCGGTATGTGCGTTATTATTTTACAGAAATGTGTATATTTAATAAAGTAATATTTAAGAGAACTGCAACCCTTGAAAAATAGAGCCGCTGCTGTTATTAATGACGTTCTTATATGAAAACAATAGTTCAATTATTCATCCTTACCTTTCTTTCGACCAGGGTCCATGCGCAGGATATTACAGATACAATAACGCTAATACAATCTTTAGATAAAGCAACCGCCGCAATCAGGAATGCTTTTGCCGAGGGGAACGCCGCCCTGGTGGCACAATTGCATAGTCCGGATGTTATAAAATATTTTGGAGGCACTAATGTAGTAACAGGCAGGGATGCAGTCGAAAAAGGATCAAGCGAATGGTTCCGGAATTCAAACGTAACCTTTATTGAAAACACGGTGGAAAACACAACATTTGTTGGGAAAACGGCGATCCAAACCTCCATTTTTTCAATTAAAACGACTCCGAAGAACGGAGGGGTCCTTACTATAGGCAGAGGACGCTCTATGGTAATTTATATTCAGGATAAAAGCAGCCCGACGGGTTGGCTCACCTTACGTGAATTTGTACAGGAAGCGCTCCCTAAAAACGATCCGTAAGGAATAACTGCGGCTGCAGGCCGAACTCATAATCTGATAGTAGCTGAACGCCAGACGCGCTATACTATTGCAACAGCGTTCCTTTCAGGCGGATCAGTTCTGTTTCCGAAACTTTGGCATTGTATCTTGCTGCTATCAGACGGTCGTATGCCTGGGCCAGGCTTAACTGGGCCTCCCGCAGTTGTACCAGCGTGGCCATGCCCAGCTTATAGGTTTGAAAGACAATATCTACATTTTCCTTTGCCAGTAGTATATTCTCTTCTTCCAGTTTCAGGGTGCGCTTTTGCTGATCATAACTCTTGTAAGCATTGACCACGTTCAGGTTGAGGAGCGAGCGCTGAT
>DASVMC010000036.1:0-4831 GCA_036384555.1 Niabella sp.
TTTTTTTCCCGTTCGCGGTAACCGTTACCAGATTGGGGTTTGCAGGCAGATCCCGATCCCAGAGATCATGATGTACGGTCTGGTAATGCCACAGATAGCGGCCGGTCAGCGCATCTAAAGCCACAATGCTGTTTGCAAAAAGATTTGTTCCCTTCCTGATGCCTCCGTAAAAGTCACCGGCTACAGATCCGGTAGGCACATACACCACTCCACGTTGCTCATCCACTGACATACCTGCCCAGCAGTTAGCGCCTCCCAGCTTTTTCCAGGCTTCCTTATCGGGCCAGGTTTCACACCCTTTTTCACCCGGATGCGGGATTGTGTGAAAGGCCCAGCGAAGGCTGCCGGTCCGCACATCATAAGCACGTATATCACCAGGGGCGGCATCAGCTGTTTCCGCCACCCTCGATCCAACGATAAGGAGCTCCCTGTAAATAACACCCGGAGTGGTGCCGACCACATAGGGATTGGCACCTGCATCCCGTCCCAGGTTCTCTGAAAGATCGATCCACCCCTCATGTCCAAAACTTCGGATCAATGCACCGGTGCCGGCGTCAACAGCAATTATTTTTTTCCCTGCGCTGTAAAAGATCCTGCTCTCTCTGCCATCAGTCCAGTAGGTTACCCCGCGGCTGATGTTAAAGCTTCCCTGCTTTTGTTCCCCAGCCACGTCCTTTCCTGCCGGATCAAAGATCCAGCGTGGTCTGCCGGTAGCCGCATCCAGGGCAAACAGTTTTGAAGCAGGTGAAACACCGTACAGAACCCCGTTCACAATGATCGGGTTGCATTGTATCTGGCTCTTGCCCAGCGTATCTTTATCATGTGTGCTGAACCTCCATACTTCCTGCAGGCCGGTCACATTAGCAGTATCAATCTGGTCCAAAGCACTATAGCGCATTCCATCTTTGGTACCGGCATAGTTTTCCCATTTTGTATAATCAACCGGATCATTCTTACAGGAAAAGAGAACCAGTAAAACAAAGGGAAGCAGCTGCTCTGCCAACCGGATGTATTTTTTGTCCAACATACTTATTTGTCTTTTGACGGGTCTTTAGGATTAATAAACCAGGTTAAATAGGCTGCCGTTTCATCCCAGGTATTTCCGGCAGAGGCAAAATCGGTAAGTAAAAGGTCCGCTTTTTCATAGCCGCCACCAATAATTTCTTTCAAAAAAGGGATCCTGATCTTCAGGAACACGTTAGGAGTGCTGTCCTCCACAATTGTATAAGGGATCTTTCCTTTTTTAATTTCCGGTTGATAATAGTTATAGAACGGTGTTTCCTGGAAGCGTTTATCAGATGCCAGCACCAGCGGACCATACCGGAGGCAATACCGGGTACTGTCGCCCGGCACAAAATACTGCCGCACATCCATTTGAAATTTCAGTGTTATGATATCACCCTGTTTCCAGGTCCTTTTGATTGCAGTATATTTTCCAGGTTCTGTATTCGCGATCGATGCTCCGTTTACCGAAATGTCCGTATGAGCACTCCATTCCGGTACCCGTAACTGCAGGTTAAACTCAAGCGGTCGGTCAGGATCCACCCGTATCGTTACTTCGCCGGTTTTTGGATATCCGGTCGCTGTATTCAGTCTCACCCGGTTTTGCCCAACCGGGAGCGAGGCCGCAGCAGCACCATAAAAATTGACCACAAGGCCTGTGGCGCTGGTCATAAAAGCCTCTTTGGGCAATACCAGCATTCCTCTAGGACCATTAGCAATACAACAGTTTATATCCATACCACATTGATTATCGCCCAGGTACTTTACGCCCCTTACGTCGGTATACTTATTCCAGGTAGCCCCGTCCGGTGTCATGGATCCCAGCAAAGCATTATAAAAGGTCTTCTCTATTTCATTTGCCCATTTGGCGTCACCGGTAGTACGCAGCAATTGCAGACAAAATTTCATCCAGGTAGCAGTAACACAGGTTTCACTGGAATGACGGAGCGGAATGGCCTGTACTCTTGCCCCGTTCATCCAACTCTCCATGGAAGATCCGGAACCGGTTACAAAGATCTCATCCCTGCGTATACTTTCTGCTGTATTTAATATGGCTGCCAGGTATTCCGGTTTTTTTTCCACCCGGTATAGCTCCATGAGGCCTTCATAACAGGACATCATTTCATAGGCTTTCCTACCATTCAGTGGTCCGTACCACACTGCAGGAGTAGGAAAGCGGTCGCCAACAGGTATTTGCTCAATTCCTTTTTTTATAAGCGCTGACGCACCGGGGTTCGACCAGGAAGTCACGATAAAATGGGCAAACTTTAAATACGCTGCCTGACGGGTAATATCATATAACAAAACCATTGGCTCCAATATAGAAGCGGCCGCCATTCCACGGTGATTCCCCAGTTCATTATAAGGTTTCCCCGAGGCATAGACAGCACCGATCACATAATCAGCCAGTTTTTTTGCTGCCTCCAGTGATCGTTTATCTCTGGAAATGTTGTAATACCCGATCAGGCCCAGCAGGCAATACTTCATGCCCCAGATATCCCACTGCTGCAAACGGTATTGGGGGGCATAATTACCGATATATCCTTCGGGGGTCTGTGTAGCGATGAGTCCATTCACGCCCTTCTTAATAGCTGCCAGCAGACGGGTATCTTTTGTATAACTGTAGGCATCGATCGCTGATGTGATCCATTTGCCCCAGAACTCGCTTTGCCACAGAGAGCTTTCGTTACGCACGGTAAACGGATGCACCAGGTAACCGGGATCAGTCTTCAAAATACCGTTTACGATGCACCCGTTTAATTTGCTGCCGGCATATCCTTCCAGCCGGATATCCTCTAATACAGGGAGACGGAATACATCCTGCCCCTGACCGGGAAGGCTACAAAAGATAGTAAGAAGGCCAATGAAAAACAGCCTGATTCGTTTACAGTTATTAACGGCAAGTACCATATTCGTTTATTTTCTTATGGGAGTAGCCTGCGCGTAAAAATCCCCTAAACGGACTGAATTATTTTTCAGGCATGCAAAGAAGACCGTACCAGATACGAATTACCCGGTCAGCTCAAAGTGTATCGCTTTTGTTATGCGCCGGGTGGCAATAGCCATTTGCGCATCTATGGTCTTTATCGAAATATTGAGGATCGAAGCGATCTCTTTATACCGCAGCCGCTCCTGTTTTACCAGCAAATAGATCAATTTACAACGGGGCGGCAGCTGCTCAACCGCTCTTTCATATTGCCGGATCATTTCATTATTTAATAAGGATTCTTCCGGATTTTTTTCAACACAGGGAATCAATTGCAGCTCAATGTCATTTACCGAAAAGAAACGGACTGACCGGATCTTACTCAATTCCCGGACCGACAGATTTTTTGTAATGATATACAGGTAACTGTTCAGGTTCTCAATATCCAGCAGCCGTGCCCGGTTGTTCCACAAAACGAGAAATACCTCAGCAACCACGTCTTCTGCGCCTTCATTTGTTTTTACGATAGACCGAGCAAACCGTTTTAAACGCTCATAAAAATGTTTAAACAACAGCTCAAAAGCATCCTGCTTTTCAAAAAGAGCCACCCGCTCCATATTGATCCTTATCTCGAAATCTGAAAGCATCTATTACAAGTTTAGTACTTTAAACAGCAATCAGGCAAGTTCGCAGTTTTTCTACAAACACGCACTCCCGGCATATTACGTTTGCTTTAATTTTTCAGCGAGTTTTTAGCTTGTCCAGTAATACAATCGTTCAGCCCGTTTAACCATCAGGAACAGGCTTATAAAATGGCAACCGTTATAATGAAACTGTTACTAACCGTTGGTTAAGTTAAGCAATGCGGTTCAACCAACCGTCCTGTACCATCCTGAAAAACTCCGGCCTACCCGCTTAAGGCAGAGCGCCCGTTTTTTCCAGATCAATTTTAACAGGCCCCAGCAAGCCACTGCTGGTTAATGGAGCGGTGCCGGCAGGCCCGTTTATTGTCCATGTTTTCCGTTGATCTTCCGGCTGGCCGGCATCATAGACCAACCGGTTAAACCAGGTACTTGTTACTTCTATTTTCAATGTATTTACCCCGCGTCTGATGGCCTTTGTTATATCCAGTTTATAAGGTGTTGCCCACAAGACGGGAAACGAGGTCCCGTTTAATGATACCGAAGCGATCATGTTCACCTGGCCCAGTTCAATAGCATAATGAACATCCTGTTGCACCGTATCCATGCGGAAAGCCGTTGTGTATACTGCAGTACCCGCAAAGGCCTTTCCTTCTTTTGAAATAGGCAGGTCCTTCCAGGGAATGAGCTCCGGCACTTCAACAGCGGCGGGTGCGCCCCAGCCCTCCGGAAAATGAATCGTCCAGGGTTTTGTCAGTGCGACAGAGGCAATTTGTTTTTGTTGTTGCGGGAACTTATTTGCCGCTGCTTTTTCTTTATGATGAAAAACAATAAAGCCTGAACCTGCTTCCGGTAAATCTAATGTAAGAAACGTACGGTCACCCTGCTGCTTCGCCGTCAGTGGTGATATATTGCCGGAAACGGGATCCCAGAACTCGACCGTTCCCGTATTACGAAAGCTTAAAGTACCCGTAAATGTTCCGCCTTTGGGTGAACATACAAAATACCAGTCAGCATCTTCAGCGCTGCGATGGACCCATTGTACCGCTCCACCGGAAACATCAGGCATCAGCTGTAACTGCTTTAATGCAGCTGGCAGGGTCGTACCCCAAATAATGCGTCCTTTACCTATTTTCCGGGTTCCTTGTTTTTTTGTTAGATCCCAGATGGAGTGCACCATTGCAGTAAAATGCGCCTGCGCAGCACTACCGCCGCTAAGCGTTGCGATCCCGGAAGGAGCATCCCCGATCACTATTGCCCC
>DASVMC010000037.1:0-2523 GCA_036384555.1 Niabella sp.
AGCCTGGCATTGGTATGATGAGCATATTGGAAAAAAGAAATGTCCTATAGTAGATACCTGGTGGCAAACAGAAACGGGGGGCATCCTTATTTCAAATCTTGCAGGTGTTACCCCGGCAAGGCCCAGCTGGGCTACTTTGCCTTTACCGGGCGTGCAGCCGCTGTTAGTGGATGAGAAAGGGGAAGAAGTAATTGAGTTTACAGACGTGGCAATGAGTGGTAATCTTTGCATGAAGGCTCCCTGGCCCGGTATTTTACGAACCACCTGGGGAGATCATGAACGCTGCCGCCAAACGTATTTCAGTGCCTATAAAGATCTTTATTTTACCGGTGATGGCGCCTGGAAGGATGAGCAGGGGAACTATAAGATAACCGGCCGTGTAGATGATGTGCTGAACGTAAGCGGTCACCGCCTTGGAACGGCTGAAGTGGAAAATGCCATTAATATGCATGCCAGTGTGATCGAAAGTGCCGTGGTCGGCTATCCCCATGATGTAAAAGGACAGGGAGTATATGCTTATGTGGTACTGGATGACAAACGGCATAAAGAAGAGGACGATCTTACAAGAAAAGACATACTGGCTACTGTAAGCCGGATCATAGGGCCTATTGCCAAACCGGATAAAATTCAATTTGTAAGCAACCTTCCTAAAACGCGAAGCGGAAAAATTATGCGCCGTATATTACGCAAGGTTGCTGAAGGAGAATTGAACAACCTGGGTGATACAACTACGCTGCTGGACCCGGCTGTGGTGGAGGAAATAAAAGAAGGAAGGATCTGATTTACCTGTAAAAAACGAATAGCCGGCTGTTATACACTGACCGGCTTTTTTTATTTCGGGAATACAATTAACAGGTGCCTGCACAACTGCTGAAAACAGTTGAAATAGCCGGCGCTGGTTTGCAGTGAAAGCACCTGTGGAACGGGGGGAGCTGTTTGTATGAAGCCCGGAGTAATCGCCTTTTCCGATTTTTTATAACTGTTTGTTGAACTATGAAGCAATTACTAATAACAATCCTGGTGCTCTGTTTCTTACACGGGAAAAAGCCGGTGCGGCTGGTTTTTCAGAGGATGGAACAGTATTTGCACTTCAACTGGATCTGCAGCCAGGACATGCATATGAACTGCTGCTTACAGGAAGAAATTTTGAATCAGTCGGCGACGGTTATTTAAAATTTAACACCTGCTAACTCCGGTACAGTTTCGGCCGGAACGTGTTTACTTGGGATAAATATTAACTTCTTGTCCCTAATATTTGTGACACGCTGACTTCAAACACATTACCTATAATTGTTATTTATTGTTATCTTTGGAACCCCATTTATTAGGGGCAATGCTTATCTCCATAAAAAAAGCCATGATATCAGAAACTCTTGCTGCTACATTTCCCGGATTTGGGTATACACCGGATCAGTTAAACCGATATATAGAAGCTTCCGGTATTTTTACGATCCTGTTAAAAAATGGCCTTATTGTGCATCACAACCCCGATGATGCGGAGACGTTTCGTTACTGGTTGAGTTTCTATAAGGTTATTGACATCCGTACCCAAAGCTAGATGACATGCTGCGGATGTTCAATGCATTTAGTAAAACATAGCCCATCCGGCAACACTTTATAACGGCGGTATTTTTGCTGTCGTTCTCCGTATTTTGTGGATTTGTTCATATTTCGGTAATATGCTTATTTTTGAACGCCCCGCCCGTCATTTATTTCTTGGATAATATGAAACAAAACGTGTACAGCACTATTATAAGTCTATTTATTTTTTGTGTTACTACCGCAAATGCTACAACAGCTACTTTGTCCGAGCCCGGTACAGGCGTATCAGCAAAAAAGGAGGATACAGCTGCTGTACAACAGCTGCTAAAGCAAGCAGCTGATTTCCTGTATAGTGATTCTGCCAAAACGATCCTGTATTGCAAACGGGCAATTGATCTGTCCGATCGGATTGGGTATACATATGGCACAATGCGAGGTCTTGTATACCTGGGCGATGTGTATTATCAAAGTGGTCTTTATGGCGCCTCCTACTCCTCCTTTATGGCTGCCCAAAAAGTGGGGAATACACATTCTGATAAACGCGGATTCTCCTATTTTTATAATGACCTGGGGCTGTTTTATAACTCCATACAACAATACGACAGTGCTTTAACCTGCTTTCATAATAGTTTAGCTTATATAGCTGATACAAGTATCACCGGGCTTTGCCAGGCCTACCTGAATATTGGAGTTACCTATGGCGCCGCGGGCGATATCGATAAAGCGGCTGACTACCTGAACAAGGCTTTGCTAATGGCAGAGGAAAAACAATTGAGCCAGGACCTTGCCTTTATTTATATGAATCTGGGCAATGCCTATGCGGATGCGCGCCATTCCCAGCTGCAAAAAGCCGCAGATTATTTTAAAAAAGCTCTAATCAGCGCAGGTAAAACAGGAAACACCTATGTTCAGTGCCTGATGTATGCTTCTCTTGGGGATATCTGTAACCGGCAGCAGCAGTTTAACCTGGCGCTGGCCTAT
>DASVMC010000038.1:0-4971 GCA_036384555.1 Niabella sp.
GGAAAAGGGAAAGCGTCCTCCAGGAGCGCCTGTATGGTTTTGTTCTGCAGCAGCCGGTGACCGGCCTCTAATCGGTTCGTTTGAGCATAAGCTTCTATGCCCTTTACAAAGTCGTCGCCCCGCTTTGCAGGAATTACCCTGTCGTATTTTCCAAAGTAAAGTTGCACAGGTGTGTGGTTTTGGATAATGGTCTTTTTTATTTGCGCTATGTTGGGTTTAAAGTAATGAAACGCGGTCCAGGTTTTATAAAGCGTTTCGCGCACGGTGGGGTTATGCAGGTAATGAACAACAAATTTTCTGATCCCGGCATTAATAAATCCCAGCCTGTTCAGCAGGTCTGCAAACTGTATCAGCCAGCCCGGATGCTTCATAGTGCCGGCAAAGAGCCGGTTGCCGGCCAGGGTATGTGAGGAGAACCAGTACCAGAAACTGATCCGTAAACCATCCGGAGCCAGTAAGAGCAGCCGGCTGATCCGTTTAGGATGGGTCTGGTAATAGGAAAGGCTCATTCGCCCGCCCATGCTGAAACCTGTAAGAACCAGTTGTTGTTTATCCGGAAAAGATTCTGTTTTTAAAATAATAGTAATAATTTCATGGAGATCTTCTGGTGTATAAGAGCATCCTTGCTGCCAGTGTGTACCTCCATGGAAAGGAGCGTCAATGGCTAACAGGGTATAACGATTGCCGGGGTTTTTTAAAACAGAAAATGAGCTTGCCGGTTCATTAAATCCATGCAAACAGATCACGGGTTGCGGGCCGCTGCCGTTGTGCCAGTAGCTGATCCGGGATTGCTTATATGTAACAAATTTTTGAACCACTGATTTTGATTGAAATCAACCGGAAAATAAATTTTATAAAACAAAAATAGACTAACTTTGGTTAGTTGTCAAAACAACTATATGCCAAACAACCAATTCAAGAAAAGTGAGCTATACAGTTTTATTACCGGCGTGGCCAGTACAGCCATAGCGCGGAGGCTGCAAAAAAAGTTCAATCAGGCAGATCTGAGCCTGACCATTGAACAATGGAGCGTGTTGTATCATTTATGGAAGGAAGATGGCATTAGCCAGCAGGATCTTTGCAAGGCCACGTACAGGGATAAACCAAGCATGACAAGACTGGTTGATAACCTTGAAAAAGCAGGCATGGTAAAAAGGATCCATTCAAAAGCAGACCGAAGAAAGAATCTGATCTTTCTTACCGATAAAGCCAAGGAAATGCAGGATACCTGTTACGGGTTTGCGGAGGAAACGGTTGAAGAGGCGCTGGAGGGTGTAAGCGAGGAAAAAATAGAGACCTGTAAGGAAGTATTGAAGATTGTGTATGAAAACCTTCGGTAGGTTAAGCAGATAGCAATAGTAGCGCAGCACTTGCAGGCTGCAATTCAAAATTAAACAACTTTTAAAACAAATAACAATGGATGCTGCTGTAAACAATGCAACAATTACAAAGGGAGCAGAGTGGCTGGTGAAAGAACAAATCCCGGCTCAGACCTTTATTGCCAATGAGTTTGATGAAGAGCAGTTGATGATACGCGACCTATGTAACCAGTTCCTGGCAACGGATATATGGCCCATACTGGATCGTATTGATAGTATGGAGCCGGGACTGATGAAAGCGCTGGTACAAAAAGCCGGGGAACAGGGACTTTTGGCAACCTCCTTTCCGGAAGCGTACGGCGGGCTGGGAAAAGATTTTATTACTGCTACTCTTATTAATGAATACCTGGGGGCGGGTCATTCGTTCTCGGTAGCCATTGCTGCGCATACGGGAATAGGAACACTGCCCATTTTATATTTTGGCAATGACGCCCAAAAACAGCAATACATTCCGAAGCTGATCACCGGTGAATGGACGGGAGCATACGGCCTTACGGAACCGAACAGCGGCAGTGATGCGTTGAGTGCCAAAACGACTGCGCGCCTGAGTGAAGATGGCAAATATTATTTACTGAACGGGCAAAAATGCTGGATCACCAATGGCGGTTTTGCTGATGTGTATACGGTATTTGCTAAAATAGACGGTGCTCAATTTACCGGATTTATTGTAGAGCGGGGAACGGAGGGCTTCACCCAGGGGCCCGAAGAACAGAAAATGGGAATTAAAGGATCTTCTACGGTCCAGTTGTATTTTCAGGATGCAAAAGTGCCTGTAGAGAACGTATTGGGTGAAATAGGAAAAGGCCATAAAATTGCCTTTAATATCCTGAATATTGGCCGCTTAAAATTATGTGCTGCAGCATTGGGTGGGGCACGGAAGGCGTTTAACACTTCCCTGGAATATGCGAAGACGCGTGAACAATTTAAACAACCCATCAGCAATTTTGGAGCAATCAAGCATAAGCTGGCAGAAATGGCTATCGGAATGTTCGCTGCAGAGTCTGCCTTATATCGTACGGCAAAATGGATCGATCTGTTTGAAAAAAAATTACTGGCTGAAGGAAAACCGTTTAATGAAGCATTGCTGGGTGCAGCAGAAGAGTATGCAATTGAATGTGCCATGCTGAAAGTATTTGGAAGCGAATTGCTGGATTTTGTGGTGGATGAAGGAGTACAGATACATGGTGGGAATGGGTTTAGTGCCGAATATAATATATCGAGGGCTTACCGGGATAGTCGTATTAACCGTATTTATGAGGGTACCAATGAAATTAACCGCTTGCTGATCCTGGATATGACCCTGAAGCGGGCCATGCAGGGACGCTTAAACCTGATGGGCCCGGCAATGGAAGTGCAAAAAGAGCTGATGAGTATTCCTGACTTTGGCAGTGAAGAGGACGCCCCGTTTGCAGAGGAACGCAAACTGATCGGTAGCCTGAAAAAAGCCATCCTGATGGTGGCAGGAGCTGCAGCCCAAAAGCTGATGACGAAGATTGAAAACGAACAGGAGCTCCTGATGAATATTGCAGATATGGCCATTACCGTATTCCATGCAGAAAGTATGCTGTTGCGTACAATGAAAGTGGCAGAAACCGGGGAAGCAGCAACGGCTGCCGATTATGCAATGCTAACCAGGGTGTTCCTGTATGATGCAGCGGATAAAGTAAACAAAGCCGGCAAAGATGCCATTAACAGTTTTGCAGAAGGTGATGAGCAGCGGATGATCCTGATGGGGTTGAAACGGTTTACAAAAGCCTCTCCTTTTAACAGCAAGGACGCCCGCAGGCAGATTGCCGATAAACTGATTGATGCGGGGCACTACTGCTTTTAACGGCTTTAGCGGATCGGCCGGGAACAGGTAGGATAAATGGTGCAGGTCACCCGGATAATCCGGTCTTAAAAAAAAATTTTTTAAGATTTCCCGGCCGATTTTATCTTTGCCTGGTTTAATTAACTATTATGAGAATAACTTTGCTTGTTGTGGCTACGTTAGCTACAGCCCTATTTACCAGAACACTTAATGCTCAGGAAGGAACTAAATTCGGAAAAGTAAGCGCTGCTGATTTTGATGTAAAAGCGCCTGTGCTGGATTCCAATACCAACGCTGTTATCCTATCGGACGTGGGTTCTTCCCGGATTGAAGGGAACAATAAGGGATGGTTTTCCCTGATCCATAAACGTACTACGCGCATAAAAGTGCTGAACAAAAAAGGATTTGAGGCCGGTAATATCACCATTGGCCTTTATACCTCCAATAATACGGAAGAAAAACTGGGCGACTTAAAAGCCATTACCTATAACCTGGAGAACGGAGTGGTTCAGCAAACAAAGCTGGAATCTTCCAATGTGTTTAAAGAAAAGGTGGACCGTAACTGGATCGCCCGGAAATTTACCTTTCCCAATTTAAAAGAGGGATCCATTATTGAATATACCTATACAATTGAATCTGAATACCTGTTTAATCTCCGCCCCTGGGAATTCCAGGGAGAATATCCGCGTTTATTCACCCAGTATGCCGTAAGTATCCCCGAGTTTTTTCAATATGTGTTTTTGTCGCAGGGGTATGTACCGTTAAAAAACACCAAGAAAGACAATTACCGGACCTATTCTGTTTCGGAGGCAAATGGCACACAGGCCACAGAGCGGTATTCGATTTCCGGCTATGAAACGCAGCATACCTGGTCTGCGGTCAATGTACCGTCAATAAAAGAAGAGCCTTTTACCTCTACCACAGACAATCATATCCTGAAAATTGATTTCCAGCTGGCGCGGATCCAGTTTCCCAATAATCCGGCAAAAGAGGTAATGGGGAACTGGGCTACCACAAGCGAGCAATTACTGAAAGAAGAAAATTTTGGGGCCGTTATTACCAGGCCCAATAACTGGCTGAGCGATGACGTAAAAAAGATAACCTCCGGAACGGCCAACAGCCTGGAAGCAGCAAAGGCTATTTATGGTTTTGTAAGAAACAACTTTACCCGAACTCAAAACACCGGCAGTTCAATGTCTGATAATACTACATTAAAAGATGTATTCAGAAAAAAGAGCGGTAATGTAGCTGAAATTAATTTTATGCTGATTGCCTTACTGCGGCAATTGGGTGTAACCGCTGATCCTGTTTTGCTAAGTACACGGGACCATGGTTATGCGCATCCGTTCTATCCTTTGTTGAGTAAATACAATTATCTTATCTGCAGTGCGCAGATTGATGGACAGACATATTACCTGGATGCTTCCCAGCCCAGGCTGGGTTTTGGCCGGCTTCCCTTAAAATGTTACAATGGCCCTGCTTTTGTTGTAGCTCCTGTTCCAAAGAATATCAATTTGGAAGCTGACTCTTTAAAAGAGGCAAAAGCAACATTGATATTTATAGTGAATGATCCTGAAAAAAAGGCGCTGACCGGTTCCTACAGCACTACCCCCGGTTATTATGAATCAACGCAGATCAGAAACACGCTGGCGTCAAAAGATGCGGAAGAATATTTTAAGGATGCTGAAAAAGGATACTCCTTCCCAATGAAATTTTCGAATGAACAAATTGACTCTTTAAAGCAATACGATTACCCGGTTACGGTAAAGTATAAAATGGATA
>DASVMC010000039.1:0-1601 GCA_036384555.1 Niabella sp.
TTTGACGCCAATCGCCTGGAGCAGGAATTAATCTACTACATAGAAAAAATTGATATTACGGAAGAGATGGTTCGCCTAAGAAACCATTGCTCCTATTTTATGCAGATTGCAGATGAAAATACCGATATAAAAGGCAAAAAGCTGTCCTTCGTTCTCCAGGAAATTGGCAGGGAAATCAATACCACCGGCTCCAAAGCCTATAATTCCAATATTCAGAAACTGGTTGTAATGATGAAAGATGAGCTGGAAAAAGCAAAAGAACAAATACTGAACGTCCTTTAAGAAGCTTTTATTACCGTTCTCTTCACAAATAATCGCATTCTTGCATTTTTAAATGAATGGCTTAATAGTACATTTGCAAAAATGCATCCGGATGAACAGGTTTATTATTCTTTATACAATGATCATTTTTTGCGGGCTGGCTGCTTGTAAAGAGGTAGATGTGAACCAGCGGATAGCAGATATCCCGGATCATCAATGGGGCAAGCATCTTTCAGCAACAATAGACCTGGATGTAAAAGACACTGCCAATTATGCGCTTTACCTGATCTTCCGGCATACGGAACAATACCCCTATAACAATATTGTAGCCAAAATAACCATAAAAGATACAGCCAACCACACTGTAGCCGCTTTTACGGTAAATGCGCCACTGACCTCCACATCCGGTAAGTGGGATGGCCGCAATATTGATGACCTCTATGATCATTTTATAAAACTGAATAAGGTAATTCCTTTAAAAAAGAGCCGGTATCGTTTTATCATCAACCAGTTAATGAAGGACGATCCGCTTCCTTATGTTCTTAATGCAGGAATTGCTATTGAAAAGCAAAATGAAACCGGTCAATAATAATATGGAGCAGCGATCAAAAAGAAACTCCGGAAAAACGAGGATCATTTTTTACCTGCTGGTCATTTACATACTGGCAGCCCTTGTATGGTTGTTCGTTTTACTGGAACTACAAAACGGTGAGTTGCACAAGGCACGGATTGAGCATCTTAATACAGCTATCAGGAACCCGGATTCGGCAGAATACCAGACGCGGCTGGCAAAGATTGAAGCAGCTTACCAACGGAATCATATTAAATATGCCGGCGAAGGAATTGTTTTTTTGGGGCTGATCTTGTGGGGCGCCTTATTTGTATACCGGTATATTACCCAGCAATCCAGGTTACAGCAGCAGCAGCAAAATTTTACAATGGCGGTAACCCATGAATTGAAAACCCCTATTGCTGTTGCCCGTCTGAACCTGGAAACCCTGCTAAAACGGAATCTTGACGAAGAAAAGCGCCGGAAGCTGATTGCTATGACCCTGGAAGAAACGGCCCGGCTTAATTTCTTAACAAACAACATCCTTATCTCTTCCCAGCTGGAGGGGAATAACCATAAAATAAATAAAGAAGACCTGGACCTGTCCGATCTTTTAACAGACCGCGTGGAAGAATTCAGGAAACGTTTTCCGGACAGATCTTTCCGGGAAGCAATAGAGGAAGATGCAGACATTTACGGAGATCCCCTGTTATTGCAGATACTGATCAACAACCTTATTGAGAACGCGATCAAATACAGTCCGAAGGAAGGTCCGATTTCGGTAACCCTG